>NZ_JBFAKW010000098.1:0-35493 GCF_040655955.1 Streptomyces sp. NPDC050263
AAGTACGTCCAGTACGAGGACTTCCGGCCGGCACGCCGAGAGCACGCACCGGACGCCGCTCCTTGACGGGCAAACGTTGCCTGCCGCGGCACTAGAGATTCCGCTCCCGGTCCACGATCTGGGCCAGCCGGCGGTGGGAGTCCAGCAGCGTCGCGCGGTCGTACGTGCTGGTCGTGACGAGGATCTCCTGGGCGCCGGTCTCCTTCAGCAGGGTTTCCAGCTCTTCGGTCACCTGTTCCTCGGTGCCCGCGAGGTGGCCGCTCAGGCCGGACTCGTAGAAGCCGCGCTCCTTCGGGCTCATCGTGCGGGTCTCGACCCGCCCGGCGGGCGGCAGCGGCGGGAAGGTGCCGTGGGTGCGGGAGTACGCCATCGACCAGGCCTCCGGCAGCAGGACGCGGTGGGCCTCCTCCGCAGTGGCGGCCACCACGACCGTGCCCGAGACGACCACGTACGGCTCCGACGCCCAGGGGGAGGGGCGAAAGTGCGCGCGGTAGTGGTCGATGCCCCGCTGCATCCGCTCCCGGTCGCGCAGGTCGCCGATGACCATCGGCACGCCCGCGCGGGCGGCGACCGTCGCGCCCTCGCCCATGGCCAGCACGAACGGGGGCACGCTCAGGCCGTCCGCCGGGTACGCGTGCACCCGGGTCGGGGAGTCGCCCCGGAACCAGCCGAGCAGTTCCGCCAGTTGGGCGGCGAAGTCGTCGGCGTCGTCCTTGGAGCGGCCGAGGGCCCGGCGCACGCCGTCGGTGAAGCCCACCGAGCGGCCCAGGCCCATGTCGATCCGGCCCGGGAAGAGCGACTCCAGCACGCCGAACTGCTCGGCCACCACCAGCGGCCGGTGGTTGGGCAGCATCACCCCGCCCGTACCCACCCGGATCGTGCGGGTCGCGCCGGCCACGGCGGCCGCGAGGACGGTGGGCGCCGAGCCCGCCACCCCGGGCACACCATGGTGCTCGGACACCCAGAAGCGGTGGTAGCCGAGCCGCTCGGCCTCCCGCGCCAGCGCCACGGTGTCCCGCAGCGCCTCGGCGGCGATGTGCCCCTCGCGGATGCGCGAGCGGTCGAGGAGGGAGAAGCGGGCCGAGGCGATCACGGAACTCATACAAGGTTCAACACCGCACGGCCCGCAGGATTCCTGAAAAGGGATTCCCGAGGAGCGCCTCCCGCCTGCCTCACGGCGTGATGTTGTGGTTCAGCCGGAACAGGTTCCCCGGGTCGTAGCGCCGCTTCAGGGCGGTCAGCCGGGCGTGGTTGTCGCGGTAGTTGGCCCGTACGCGGTCCTGGTCGTCGCCGTCCATGAAGTTCACATAGCCGCCCTCCATGGCGTGCGGCAGCAGCGCCCGGTGGAAGCCGCGCACCCACTCCTTGCGGTCCTCGCACTCCGCCCGGCTGGTCAGGGTGGGGCTGAGCGCGATCGAGAAGTCGGCGTCCCGGTAGGAGAACGCGGTGTCCCGCTGACCGACGCGGTGGCAGGCGCCGTCGACGGGGAAGACGACGGTCACGCTCTGGATCGACGGGGTGGTGGCCCCGTACTCGACGAACGCGTCGATCGCGCCGTCCGGCAGGCCCTGGGTGAAGGCGCCCTTCCAGTAGTGGAAGAGGCCGGCGGGGACGAGGTCGTCGAAGAGTGTGTTGAGCAGCGGGTAGGGCATGCGTTCCAGGTGCCGGCCCACCACCGGTCCGAGCGCCGCCAGCCGGTCCCGGATCCGGTCGTCCCCGTCCTGCGCCCCGGTCCAGCAGGCGACCACCCCGCACAGCGGCCGCCCGTGCCACCGCTCGGGCAGGAACGGCACCGGCGGTCCCAGTCCGACGACGAGCAGCGCGCCGAGCTTCTCGTCGCCCTCGGCGATCAGCTCCCGGTAGCGCCGCAGGACGTCGGCGTCGAGCGGGTAGAACGTCGGCCCGCCGAGGACGTCGGCGACGGGGTGCAGCCGGTACGAGAAGGAGGTGACGACCCCGAAGTTCCCGCCGCCCCCGCGCACGGCCCACATCAGGTCGGCGTGCTGCTCGTCGGTGCAGGTCAGGAAGGAACCGTCGGCCGTCACCAGGTCCACGGAGAGCAGGTTGTCGCAGACCAGACCGCAGCGCCGGGCCAGATGCCCCATGCCGCCGCCGGTCGTCAGCCCGCCCACGCCGGTCGTGGAGACGATCCCGCCGGTGGTGGCCGTCCCGAAGGCGTACGTGGCGTGGTTGACGTCCGCCCAGGTGCAGCCGCCCTCCACCCACGCCCGGCGCGCGTCGGGGTCGACCCGGATCCCGCGCATCCGCCCGAGGTCGAGCACGACCCCGCCGTCGCAGGTGCCGTAGCCGGGGACGCTGTGGCCGCCGCCGCGCACGGCGAGGGCGAGGCCCTGGTCGCGGGCGAAGTCCACGGTGGCGACGACATCGCCCGCGTCGACGGCCCGGACGACGAGCGCGGGCCGTTTGTCGTGCATCGCGTTGTAGACCTTGCGCGCCTCGTCGTAGTCCGGGTCCCCGGGCTCGACGATCCCGCCGCGCACGGCCCCGCGCAGCCGCTCCAGCAGTCGGTGGTCCAGGGTGGGTGCGAAGGTGGTCATGGCCGCCACCCGCTCTCCGTCTCGGTAGGGGTGCGTACCCGACCGGTCTACGCCCACGGCGCGGCGCCCTCATCGCCGGAACCGCCCATTGCGCGCGGGCCGGGCATGGGCAGAACGGCCCATGCCCGCCCCCAGGGCTCAGGCGAGGCCGTGCGTGCAGGCGTACGCGGTGGCCGCCGCCCGCGAGGACACGTCGAGCTTGGCGAAGATGTTGTTGAGATGCCGGGCGACGGTGTGCTCGCTGATCACCAGCTCCGCCGCGATCGCCCGGTTCGTGCCGCCCGCAGCGACCAGCCGCAGCACCTCGGCCTCGCGCCCGGTGAGCCCGCCCGGCGGCCGCCCGCGCACCGCGCCGAGCAGCGCCGCCGCCCGTCGCGCGTCCGGTACGGCGCCCAGCTCCTCGAACGTCTGACCGGCCGCCCGCAGCTCCAGCCGCGCGCCCTCCTCGTCACCGGCGGCCCGCTCGGCGGCGGCCAGCGGCATCCGCGTCCGGGCCGCCTCGTACGGCACCCCCAGCTCCAGCCAGAGCGCCAGCGCCTCGCGCAGCCGGTCCCGGGCGCGGTCGAGGTCACCGGCCGCGAACGCCACCGCGCCGGCCGCCGAGGCCGCACTCGCGTGCGGCAGCGTCACGGCGGAGCCCCGCAGCCGCTGCCACTCCACCGCCAGCCCCGCCAGCTCCCCGGCCGCCGCGCCCGCCTCGGCGGGCCGGCCGAGCGCGAGGGACACCTCCACCCGGGCGGCGAGCAGCCGGCACCGCTCCAGCCGACCCTGCGCCTCGTGGTGCGCGAGGGCCGCCGCCGCGGCCTGCGCCCTGCCCTGGGCCAGCCGCAGCAGCGCGAGACCGGGCCGTGGATCACGCCCCAGCTCGTGCGCCCTGGCGTACGACTCCTCGGCGGCCGCCGTCTCACCGCGCCGCCGCCGGATCTCCCCGACCAGGTAGAACACCTCGCCGGCCGGTCCCCGCTCGTACGGCAGCAACTCCTCGCAGGTGCGTACGGCCTCCTCCAGCGCCCGCGACCAGTCGCCCCGCAGCTCCAGCACCTGCACCCGGTGGATCCGGCACAGCCCGCGGAAGTTGTTCTCGGCGGGCATCGCCGCGCACCACCGCATCGCCGCGTCGGTCCACTCGGCGGCACGGCGCAGGTCCACGCAGGCCATGGACTGCTGGAGGCCCAGGCAGTAGACCCAGCCGGTGAAGAAGGAGCCCAGCTCACCCGCCGACGCCGAGCACATCGCCTCGTCTAGCAGGTCGAGCCCCTCGGCGATCCGCCCGCGGGCCACCAGCACGGACGCCTGTGCCTGGACGCTCATGGCGTACAGGTCGGGGCTGCCGCAGCGCCGGGCGATCGCCGCCATCCGCCGCGCCGAGGCCGTCGCCTCCTCGAACGCGCCGCGCGCCTGCGCCGCCTCGGTGTCCATCCAGGCCAGGTAGCACTGCTCCGCGCACTCGGGCTCGCCGCCCAGGTGCTGCCGGGCCCGGCGCAGCCAGCCCGCGGCCACCGCACGGCGTCCGGCCAGCCGGTGCTCGTAGAAGAGGAGCCAGGCCATGAGCCCCGCGCGCCGGCCGTCGCGTGCGGCCGCGTACCCGGCGTAGGCGTGCGTCCGGTGCTCGATCGACTCGTCGATCCGGCCGGTCCACCAGGCGGCGTCCGCGAAGCCGGCGTGGTCGGCGGGGGCGAGCCGGGCGGGGTCCAGGCCGGACAGCAGGCGGTGGGCGTCGGCCCAGGACTCCCGGGCCACGGCGTCCCGGGCCCGCCGCAGCGGCTCCGGGTCTGTGCCCGCGCCCGCGCCCGCGCCCGCGCCCGTGCCCGTGTCCGCGTACGCGTCCGTGGCCGTCCGCTCAGTCACACGCGGCTCCCTTCTCGCTCGCCGCGAGCAGGACCGTCTTCCCAGGATAGTCAGGGCGACGCCGGTCAGCCCTCGGGGCGCAGCAGGCCGCGCTCGTAGGCCTTCACCAGGTGCTGGGGCACGAGATGGCGGGCGCCGTCGACGGTGACCGGCACCAGTCGCGGCAGGCTCGCCTTCCACCGGGCGCGGCGGTGCCGGGTGTTGCTGCGGGACATCTTCCGCTTGGGGACGGCCATGGGAACCTCCTCGGTCGGCTCGGGGTGAGCTGCGAGGACGCTATATGAAAATGGATCCCATTAGCAATTAGGGTCGGCCCGGGGTTGGCCTAGGGTGTATGTCGTGATCGACAGCAGCAGGCGGCCCGTCGCCGTGTTCGACCTGGACAACACCCTCGCCGACACGGCCCACCGGCAGCGGTTCCTGGAGCGCGGGCCGCGCGACTGGGACGCGTTCTTCGCGGCCGCGCCGCACGACCCGCCGCTCCCGGAGGGCATCGCTCTGGTGCTGGCCAGTGCCGAGGAGTGCGAGATCGTCTACCTCACCGGCCGCCCCGAGCGCTGCCGACGGGACACCGTGGCCTGGCTCGCCGCGCAGGGCCTGCCGGAGGGGCGCCTGCACATGCGGCGCAACGACGACCGCAGGCCCGCCCGGCGCACCAAGCTCGAGATCCTCCGTCGGCTGGCCCGCGACCGTGATGTCCGCGTCCTCGTGGACGACGACGAACTCGTCTGCGACGACGCCGAACGGGCGGGCTTCACCGTCGTCCGGGCGCGCTGGACGGCGCCCTCGGGCGCGCTCGAGCAGGCGCAGGAGGGCGAGGGTCGGACCTGAGGAGTCCCTGGGCTGCGGCCGTCAGTCCGACTCGTCCAGGCGGAAGCCGACCTTCAGGCCCACCTGCCAGTGCGCGACACCGCCGTCCTCGATCTGGCCGCGCACCTGGGTCACCTCGAACCAGTCCAGGTTCCGCAGCGTCTGCGAGGCGCGGGCGATGCCGTTGCGGACGGCCTGGTCGACACTGTCCGGCGAGGTGCCGACGATCTCCGTGACCCGGTAGGTGTGGTTCGACATCAGGTGCTCCTCTCGACCGTGACGGCGTCGTCACGTGTGCCACGCGTCACTCCACCGTGCCCCAAGCCGCGTCGGAGCGCGAGGCGTCGGTCGACGGGGAGTGGATCGGGGGCGATCCGCCTGGCCCCTCTTGACCGTTCGTATTGGTCTATACCAAAATCCGGTGACACCCGTTCGAGCGCCCCGCTCGTCCCCCACGTCGGGCCCCTCGCCCTGTCCACCAGACAGAACAGGACCCCCGTGAGACGTCGCCTCCTCGCCCTTGTGTCCGTGTCCGCCTTTCTCCTGACCGCCTGTGGCGTCCTCCCCGGGACGGGAGGACCCGACCGCCGGACGGTCACCGTGTGGCTGATGAAGGACAGCGCCTCACAGGAGTTCCTCGACCGGTTCACCACGGACTTCGAACACGACCACCCCGACCTCGACCTCGACATCCGCATCCAGGAATGGACCGGCATCGGCGACAAGGTGGAGACCGCGCTGGCGGCCGACGACAAGAACGGGCCGGATGTCATCGAGGTCGGCAACACCCAGGTCCCGCAGTACGTCGACGGACACGGACTGCTCGACCTGACACTGGAGTCCGCGACGAAGTGGGGGAGGGACGACTGGCTGCCCGGCCTCTCCGAACCGGGACAGCAGCGCTTCCACCAGTACGGCATCCCCTGGTACGCGGCCAACCGCGTGGTGATCTACCGCAAGGACCTCTTCGCACAGGCCGGCGTCACCGCCCCGCCCCGCACCCGCGCCGAGTGGCTCGCCGCGACCGAGAAGCTCAACTCGGACGGCAACCAGGGCATTTACCTGGCCGGCCAGGACTGGTACACCCTCGCCGGGTTCATCTGGGAGGAGGGCGGCGACCTCGCCACCGAGGACGGCGGCCGCTGGACGGGCGCCCTCGACACCCGGGCCGCCCTGCGCGGCATGGACTTCTACCGACAGCTCCAGGCGCTCGGCGACGGCCCCGTCGCGGCGGACGAGGATCACCCGCCCCAGGCCGGGGTGTTCGCCGACGGCAAGGTGGCGCAGATCGTCGGCGTGCCCGGACTGGCCCAGTCGGTTCTCGAGCAGAACCCCGAGCTCGAGGGCGAGTTGGGCTTCTTCCCGGTGCCCGGCAAGAGCGAGGGCAAGCCCGGCGCGGTCTTCACCGGCGGCTCCGATCTCGTCGTCCCCCGCAGGACGGACGTCCGCAAGGGCGCCGTCGCGGTGGTCGCCGCGCTGACCGGCGCGAAGTGGGACACCGAGCTGGCCCGCACCATGGACTACGTGCCGAACAAGGCGAAACTGGCGCGGGCCGTCGCCGATGAGGAGGGCGTCGCGGCCATGGCGGCGGGGGCCGCGCAGGGCCGCGCGACCCCCAGCACACCCGAGTGGGCCGCCGTCGAGGCGGACAACCCGATCAAGGGTTACATGACGCAGGTGCTCACCGGCTCCGACCCGGCGACCGAGGCACGCCGCGCCTCACGGCTGATCACGGAGGCGCTGACGGTGGTCACTTGAGCGCCTTTCGAGCCCCCGTCACGGTGTTCGGCGCACGGTGTTCACCGCACCGTGCTCAGCGACAACGCGAAGCGGCCCGCGCCGTCGGTCCACCAGTGGGTCGACTCCAGTCCGGCGGCGTGCAGTTCCGCTCGTACCCCCTCCTCCCGGAACTTCGCCGACACCTCGGTGCGCAGTTCCTCGCCGGCCGCGAAGTCGACCGCGAGATCGAGCGCGGGCACCTTCACGGTCTGCGCCGTCCGGGAGCGCAGCCGCATCTCGATCCACTCGTTCTCCGCGTCCCAGAGCGCGACGTGGTCGAACGCGTCGGGGTCGAAGTCGGCATCCAGCTCACGGTCGACCACGGTCAGGACGTTCTTGTTGAACGCGGCAGTCACTCCGGCCGAGTCGTCGTAGGCCCGCACCAGAACCCGCTCGTCCTTGACCAGGTCGGTGCCGAGCAGCAGCGCGTCGCCCGGTGCGAGCAGCGCGCGCACCGAGGCCAGGAACACCGCGCGCTCGGCGGGCAGCAGATTGCCGATCGTGCCGCCGAGGAAGGCGACCAGGCGCGGGCCCGGAGCTTCGGGCAGCGTCAGCCGCGCGGTGAAGTCGGCGATCAGGGCATGGACGTTCAGCCCCGGCCGCTCGGCGATCAGGGCCTGTCCGGCCTGGGTGAGGGCGCTCTCGCTGACGTCGACGGGCACGTAGGTGTCCAGCTCCGTCATGGCGTCGATCAGATAGCGGGTCTTCTCCGAGGAGCCCGAGCCGAGCTCGACGAGCGTGCGGGCGTGGGCCGCCGAGGAGATCTCGCCGGCCCGGTCCACGAGGATCTCGCGCTCGGCGCGCGTCGGGTAGTACTCCGGCAGTTCGGTGATCCGCTCGAACAGCTCGCTGCCGTGCGCGTCGTAGAACCACTTGGGCGGCAGGGTCTTCGGGTTCTCGGTGAGGCCGCGCTGGACGTCGGCGCGCAGGGCGGCGTCCGTGGCGTCCTCGGGGAGGGTGCGGGTGATCTGGAACGGGCTCACGTGCCGGTCTCCTTGGGTGGTGCGGACGCCACGTCCGGGCTCGGGTCCTTGAGCGGGGTGAGCAGGACGTCGGCGCGGCTCGCCGCGAGCAGGGTGCGGTCGGGGACCTCCTGCCAGCGCGGATCGTCGTCGTACGGTTCGGAGGCCACGACCGTGCCCCGGCCGGGCTCCGCGAGGTACCAGAGGGTGTCGCCCCAGGCGGTCGCGGTGATGGAGTCGCCGTCGGTGAGGAGCAGGTTGAGACGGGACCCGGGGGCCGCGCCCGCGACCTCCAGGACGGTGTCCGTCAGCGCCTGGCCCTCCGTGTCCCCGCCGCGCAGCCGGGCCAGCACCAGCGCCCACACGAACGCGGAGTCGTTGCGGGCCTCCATCGACAGCAGGTCGGCCGCGGGCAGGGAGCCGGTCAGTGCCGCCAGCGAGCGCGGCCAGTCCGCGACCGCCCCGTTGTGGCTGAACAGCCAGGTCCCGGCCGCGTAAGGGGCCGCGGCGGCCTCCCCGTCGGCCCCGGCCAGGGTGGCGTCCCGGACGGCGGCCAGCAGGGACCGGCTGCGGACGACGCGGGCCAGATCGGCGAAGGACAGGTCCGCCCAGATCGGCCCGGCCCGGCGGTAGCGGGCCGGCACCGGATCGCCGTCGGCGTACCAACCCACCCCGAAACCATCGGCGTTGACGGTCCCGTACCGCTGCCGCCGGGGCGCCCAGGACTGGCGGTACAGGCTGTGCGGGGGCTCCGTCAGAAGCCGACCGAGCGGCTCCTCGGGGCCCAGGTAGGCGAGGTGACGGCACATCAGACGGCTTCCGAGCGGGCCGTGCGGAACCCGGAGAAGATCTGCCGCCGGATCGGATAGTCCCAGTTGCGGAAGGTGCCCCGGCAGGCCACCGGGTCCACCGCGAACGAACCGCCGCGCAGCACCTTGTGCTCGGGGCCGAAGAACACCTCCGAATACTCCTTGTACGGGAACACCCGGAACCCGGGGTAGGGAAGGAAGTCGCTGGACGTCCACTCCCACACATCCCCGATCAACTGCCGTACCCCGAGCGGGGATTCGCCCTCCGGATAGCTGCCGGCCGGTGCCGGGCGCAGATGGCGCTGGCCCAGGTTGGCGTGCTCGGGGGCGGGGTCCGCGTCGCCCCACGGATAGCGCGTGGAGCCGCCGGTCGCCGGGTCGAAGCGGGCCGCCTTCTCCCACTCGGCCTCGGTGGGCAGCCGGCGTCCGGCCCAGCGGGCGTAGGCGTCGGCCTCGTACCAGCACACGTGCAGCACGGGCTCGTCGGGCGGGACGACCTCGGTGGCGCCGAAGTGCCGGCGCAGCCACTGGCCGCCGTCGCGGCGCCAGAACAGCGGGGCGTGGATGCGGTGCCGGCGGATGTGCGCCCAGCCCTCCCCGGTCCACCACCGCTCGTCCTCGTAGCCGCCGTCGGCGATGAACGCCTGGTACGCGGCGTTCGTCACCGGGGTCGTGTCGATGTGGAAGGACGCCACCTCGCGTCGGTGCGCGGGCCGTTCGTTGTCCAGCGCCCAGGGCTCACCGCAGGTGCCCATCGTGAACGGGCCGCCGGGGACGAGCACTTCGGCCGGGCCGGTGAACAGCGGGGCCGGCTCCGGGTCGGGGGCGGTCAGGGCCTGAGGTCCGGTGCGGAGCTGATGGGTGATCAGCATCGTCTCGTCGTGCTGCTGTTCGTGCTGCGCGATCATCCCGAAGGCGAAACCGGCCTCCGTCAGCCGGGTGCCGTGGAAGTCGGCCGACTCCAGCAGGTCCGTCACCCGGCCGCGCACCTCCGCCGCGTACCGGCGCGCCTCGGCGGGCGGCAGCAGCGGCAGCGAGGGCCGTTCGGCGCGCGAGTGCTCGAAGGCGTCGTACAGGCCGTCGATCTCGGGGCGCATCGCCTCCCGGCCGCCCACCGCGCGCAGCAGCCACAGCTCCTCCTGGTTGCCGATGTGCGCGAGGTCCCACACCAGCGGTGACATCAGCGGGGAGTGCTGGGCGGTGAGGTCGGGCTCCTCCACACAGCTGGTCAGCAGCGTGGTGCGCGCGCGGGCCGTGGTGAGCGAGGCGAGCACGCGGGCGCGCAGGGCGTCCGCGTCGAGGGCGGCGGGCTCGGCGCCCGCGTCCGGGGCGGGCTCGGTGTCCAGGGCGGGCTCGGTCATGTGCGGAGGTCCTTCCCGTGCGCGCGGGTGTCCGTGTCGCGCAGGCGTTCGAGCTGGTCGTCGGCGGGCGTGCGGCCCTTGCGGACGTAGCGGTCCGAGTAGTCCGTCACGGCGCCCATGACCTGGTCGGAAGCGCCGAGGCGGGGCAGGGCCCGCAGCGCCGTGGCGAAGCAGGCGACGGCGACCTCGTGCAGTTCGGGGTCGGTCAGCGCGAACCGGGCCGCGTCGATCCACAGCGGATTGTGCGGGGCCGGCAGCGGCTGGGCCCGCTCGGTCAGCGGCTTCACGGCGCGGTAGGCCAGCTCGGCGGCCTCCGGGTCCTCGAACAGGGCCGTCGTCACGGCGAGCGGCACGATCCAGCCGTCGTCGCCGGGCTGCGCGTCGATCATGCGCAACTCCAGGTGGCCGCGCGGTCTGACCGGCGGGAACAGGGTCGTCATGTGGTAGTCGAGATCCTCGCGGGTCGGCGCGCCCGTTCGGGTCCACTGCCGGAACGTGAGTCGTTCGGGCACGTCCCACGGCCCCGTGTCGCGCCGGACGCACATCACGGGCGCGTCCAGCACATGCCGGGCCCAGGCCGCGCGCGGATCGCCGTCCAGGACGGGCCCGCCCGCCCGGTCCCTGCCGATCTCCATCCACAGCAACTGCCGGGTGGAGCGCCAGCCGGTGGGGGCGCCGCAGAGCAGCGGGGAGTTGGCGAAGGCCGCCACCAGCACCGCGCCCAGCGTGTGCGACAGCCACCAGCGGCGGCCGTGTCCCAGCGGGCCGGGCTCCTCGTAGCCGGCGTCCAGGCAGACCTGCACGGAGGCCGAGGTGCACATCATGGCGCGGCCGGCCGGGCCCCTGCGGTCGAGGCAGGCCTCCATGGCGTCGTAGCGCGGCTCGTGCAGGAACCGGCGCGGTGAGTGCCAGGGATCCGTGCCGCTCCCGGCGAGCGCGAGGCCGTGTTCGCGCAGGGCCGCGCGGACGGCGGCGAGGTCGGCGGAGACGATGCCCACGCACTCCATCAGGGAGGCGGCGGGCGGCGAGCTCAGCTCCAGCTGGCCGCCGGGTTCGACGGTGAGCGGCGAGCGCAGGGGCACGTGCCGCAGCGCGGCGTAGGCCGCTTCGAGTCGTTCGCGTGTGACGGGGAGCTGCGGCGCGCGCAGTTCGTGGATCAGCCATTCCACCTCGACCCCGACGGTGCGGGGTGGGCCGGTCTTGAAACAGATGCCCCGGACCAGGGCCTCCACCTCGGCTTCGGTGAGGGCGCTGCGGGGCTCTGCTTCGTCGGTACAGTCGCTGACCGAGTCGGACATGTCGGGATCCTCCTGAGATTCCACCATGCCACCGGTCCGGCCTCGGTGCGGCCGGACAGGCATCGCTCGTCCCACCCAAGACCCTCGATCCTGATCGCACAAGGGTGCACAACGGCACTTTTGGGACCGGGAATCGATGATTCCAGGCGTTTTCTGTGCGTACGCAGAGCATTCACCTACCCGGGAACCCCCCGGGAAACCCTGTTGCACACGATGTCCAGAATCACTCACGATGCGTGCATGAGCACGACGGGGGAGACGGACGGGGTGCGCGTCACCGTGCCGCACACGACCATGGAGTCCACGGGGGTGGCGCCATGAGCGCGCGGCTGCGCGGTATCGCGCGGGAGACGGAGGAGATCGTCGCGGCGGGCCGCTACCGCGCGTCCGACGGACGCGAGGTGTCCCTCACCGCGGCGATCGAGGCCGCCCGGGCGGGGACGCGGATGCGGGGACCGGGGCCGGTCGAGGTCCCGAAGAACCCGCCCGCGGACACCCGGGACACGCTCGCCGAGCCCGCTGCCGAGCCGGTCGTCGAGGTCACGGGTGAGAGCAGCCTGGAGGCCGCGCGGCGGCTTGCCGAGCTCGCCGACGCGCCGGTGGCCGTCCTGAACTTCGCCTCCGCCCGCAACCCCGGCGGCGGCTACCTCAACGGCGCCCAGGCGCAGGAGGAGGCCCTGTGCCGGGCCTCCGCGCTGTACACGTGCCTGCTCCAGGCCCGCGATTTCTACGACCATCACCGAGCCCACCGCGACCCGTTCTACACCGACCGCGTCATCCATTCGCCGGCCGTGCCCGTCTTCCGCGACGACCGGGGCCGGCTGCTGGCGGAGCCGTTCGCCGCCGGCTTCCTGACGGCCGCCGCGCCCAACGCGGGCGTGGTGCTGCGCACGGCGCCGGAGCGGGCGTCCGAGTTGCCGCGGGCGCTGGCCGTCCGCGCCGAGCGGGTCCTGGAGACGGCGGCCGCCCACGGCTACCGACGGCTGGTCCTCGGCGCCTGGGGCTGCGGCGTGTTCCGCAACGACCCCGCGCAGGTGGCGGAGGCGTTCCGAGCGCTGCTGGGACCCGACGGACGGTTCGGAAGCACTTTCGACCATGTGGTGTTCGGGGTGCTGGACCGGACGCCGGGGACCGTGGTGCTGGGCGCGTTCGAGAAGGTCTTCTCCCGGTCCTAGGGCGGTGCCTCAGGTCCAGCCGTAGCGCTCGTGCAGGCGTCGGCGCACCAGGTCGAACCGCATCCGGTCCAGCGCGCAGGCCTCGCGGCGCATGCCGTCCTCGTGCAGGCGCAGGACGCGGTCGACGTCCACCCAGGAGTCCCGCCCGGTGCGGTCCCAGGGCCCGCTGCCGATCGGCACCCACTCCCGGTCACTGTCATGGCGCTTGCTGGAGAGCTGCACGGCGAGGAAGGTGCCGCCCGGCTCCCGGGCGACGACGAGCACCGGGCGGTCCTTGCCCCGGCCGTCGTTCTCCTCGAAGGGCACCCAGGTCCAGACGATCTCACCGGGGTCGGGATCGCCGTCGTGCGCGGGCGAGTACTCGGTGCGCACCCGGCCGACCTCACGGGGGTCGGCCTCGATCGTGGCGGAGGGGCCGAAGCGGCCCGGGGTGTGTCCATCGGTAGACGTGCTCACGGGGGCACCTTACGGGCTGCCCCCGTGAGCACGTCCACGACCTGGGTCACTTCTCGTCGACCGGCACCTTCCGCGAAGGCGGCGCGGCGACCCCGTTGAGCGGCGAAGCCCCGTCCGGCGTCGGCCCGTTCTGGTTCATCGACGAGAGCAGCTGACGTGCCAGGCCCAGCCCCGTCCCGCCCATGGTGAGCGCCTTGGCCAGCATGTCGGCCACGCCGTCGGCGCCGTTGAGCACCACCATGTTGTCGACGTTGCCGAACGCGGACGCGCCCGCCTGCACGATCTCCGGCCACTTCTCCGCGAGTTGCTGCGCGACGACGGCCTCCTGGTTCTCGGCGAGAGCGGCGGCGCGGGCTTTGATCGCGTCGGCCTCGGCAAGGCCCTGCGCCCGGTTCGCCTCGGCCTTCGCGAGACCCTTCGCCTGCGTGGCGGCGGCCTCCGCCTCACCCGTGGTCCGGGTCTCCGTCGCCTTGGCCTCGGCCGCCGAGATCCGGGCGTCGCGCTCGGCCTCGGCCAGCGTCCGCTTCTCGTACGCCTTGGCGTCGGCCGGCTTGCGGACGTCGGCCTGGAGCTGCTGCTCACGCCGCTGCGCCTCGAGTTCGGCGACCCGCGTCTCCTGGACCACGACCTCCTGTCGGGCCGCGGCGTCGGCGAGCGGACCGGCCTGCCGGGCCTTGGCGTTGGCCTTGTCCTGTTCGGCCTGGTAACCGGCCTTGAGGATCTCGCTGTCCCGGGTGGCCTCGGCCATCCGCCCGAACGCCAGTTGCTCGGCCTCGGTGGCCAGCCGGTCGGCCTCCGCCTGCGCGATGCGCGCGTCCCGCCGCACGGCCGCCAGATGCGGGGCGGACAGGTTCTTGATGTACCCGGTCGGGTCCTCGATCTCGTGGATCTGGAGGGAGTCCACGATCAGACCCAGCTTCTCCATCTCCGTGCCGCACGCGGCACGCGCCTGTCCGGTCAGCTTCTCCCGGTCGCGGATCATGTCCTCGACCGTCAACCCGCCGACGATGGCCCGCAGATGACCGGCGAACACGGTGTGCACGCGCTCCGCCATCAGCTTCTGCTGGTCGAGGAAGCGGCGGGCCGCGTTGGCGATCGACACGAAGTCGTCGCCCACCTTGAAGATGACCACGCCCCGCACCTTCAGCGGGATCCCCTGGTGGGTGACGCAGTCCACGTGCAGTTCCGTCTGGTTGAGGTCGAGCGAGAGCTTGCGGACCGCCTGCATGCCGGGCGTCACGAGCGTGCCCCGCCCGGTGACGATCCGGAACCCCATGCCCTCCTCGAGGCCTTCCAGCTTGTGCTTCGAACCGGAGATGATGAGCGCCTCGTTGGGCTCCGCGACCCGCCACATCAACTTGAACGCACCGATCAGGACGAGGACGGCGCCGAATGCCGCCCCGACGAGAATTCCGACTTCCATGGGTATGCGCTCCCCCTGTTCTGGGTGCCCTGGGGCACCGAACGTAAAGGGAGTGTGAGCCCGCGCACGCACCGTGTACACACGTCGTCGAACCGCTGTTGCCCGCTTGGTACCCGCTGTTGCCCGCTCGGTACACACGACGGCACAGGCGCCTCAGCGGCCTCAACCGCCGTACATCGCCGAGACGTAGACCGTCCGCGGCGGCAGGTACTCCACCACCGTGACCATCGTGCCGCGCTCGATGCGGTCCGTGCCGATGGCGGCATACGCGAGAAAGTGCTCGGCGCCGCCGCGCACCCGGACGATCACCTCGCCGACGAGCCCGGGCCCGACCGTTCCGGTGACCCGCCCCATGAGCCCGACCATCGACGCTTCGTCCATGGTCACAGAGTAGGGGGCGGTGAGCGTCGCAGACGGCCTCGGTCCGCCACCTGATCGGTCGACTTGGCCGGCACGAGATCGTGAGGACGCGCGTCACCGCGTACGAGGGAGACCACCGAGCGGTGCTCCGGCACCTTCGCGAGCACCGGGTGGCGTGGCTCCCGCGAGCCGCCGGGCTCGTCGGCGAGCCGGTCCAACTGGCTGCGGTACAGCGTCGCGCCCCCGGTGACGGACCGGGCGCACAGCACCGCCAGCACCCCCGGACCCAGCAGCGAGGCGTCCCCGAGCATCTCCGCGACCATCACCAGCACCCCGAGCGGAGCGTGCGCCACCGCGCCCAGACAGGCCGCCATGCCCACCGCCACCGGCACCAGGGGACTGCCCGGGGCCAACCCGACCGCCTCCGCCAGCCGCCACCCGGCCGCACCGACGCCGGCGCCCACCACCATGCACGGACCGAAGATGCCCCCGGAGCCGCCCGAGCCGACCGTCAGCGCCGTCCCCGCGATCTTCGCCACCGGAATCGCGAGGACCACCAGCAACGGCAGATCGAGCAGCAACTGCCGGGAGGTCAAGGCCTCCAGCAGGCCGTACCCGGTGCCCAGCACCCCCGGCACCGCCAGCCCCAGCGCCCCCACCACAAGCCCCGCGACCGTCGGCGCCGCGATCCGGGAGAGCGTCCCGCGGGCCTGGCGCTCCACGCGCGTGTGCACCGCGTAGAAGCTCACCGTGTACAGCCGCCCGGCGAGACCCGCGGCCACCCCGACCACCGCGACGAGGAGCAACCCGCCGACGCCGCCCGGTCCCTGGCCCGGGTGACTCCCCAGGGCCGGCCCGAATCCGTGGAACGCGCCGAACACCAGCCAGCCCGCGACCGAGGCGATCAGCGCCTTCGGCAGGATCCGGGCGTCCATGTCCTTGCGGTACAGCAACTCCGCGCCGAGCAGCGCCCCACCGAGCGGCGCCTTGAAGATCGCGCCCACTCCGGCGGCCAGCCCGATCACCAGGGCCGTACGGGCCTGCTCGCGCGACATGCCGGTACGCCGGGCGATGACGGAGCCGAACGCCGCCGAGATCTGCGCGGCCGGTCCCTCGGTGCCGCCCGAGCCGCCCGAGCCGATGGTCAGCGCGGAGGCCACCAGCTTCACCACCGTCACCCGGCTGCGCATACCCGCCGGATCGCGGTGCGCGGCCGCGATGGCGGCGTCCGTGCCGTGCCCCCGGGCCTCCGGCGCCAGCCACACCGCGAACGCGGTGGCGACGAACGCGCCGCCGGCCGCCACCAACGGCACCAGCCACGGGCGTCCGGAGTCGGCCATGACCCGGAACCCGCCCTCCGCCGTCGTCCGGTAGGGCCGGTAGCCGGCCGTCGACTCCAGGAGCCAGCCGGTGCACAGATGCAGCAGTCCGAAGAGCGCGACCGCCCCCAGCCCCGCCACCACGCCGATGAGGACGGCCGGCAGCACCCACCGCCGGAGGGAGTCGTCCGCGCCGTCGACCGGCCAGAGCCGCGCGGCGCGCGCCCGTGCCGAGTGGTCCGCCGTAGGCGCTGTCATGCCGCACGCCCTGTCATGCCGCCCGACTCGCTCTCCACCCGCACACCCCCGCACCCGACACCGACCGTCTTTCGAAAGCGTGACGGTCCGTCGACGCAGGGTCAACGGCACCACGAGGCAAGGGAGACGGGAGGTGTGGGCACCGTGTTGACGCGCCGTCGGTCCGCCGCGCACACCGAGTCGACGCGCCGTCGCACGCCCCGGGCCGACGCGCCGTCGCACGCGCCTCGGTCCGTGGCCGGCCGGCCCGCCCGGATCGCGAGCTGACCTGCTGACGATCCTCTGGTTATCCTCAAAGCCGGTTCAACAGACCGTCAGGGCGGCAGTGACAGGGGGCTGAGGCCGAATGCCCAGCGGGGCCGGTGAACACGCGGCGGACATGCCCGATCTGACCGGGCTGTCCCTGGAGGAGATCCTGGAAGGCGCCGACTCGGCCCTGTCCGCGGCGTTGCGCCGCGTTCTGCGCCAACTGGCCGGCGAAGAGACGCCCGTGGCCGCCTACGACTCCGGAGGCGACAGCTCCGAGGACCCACGCCCGCGCGCCACACCCCACCCGTGACCCGGCCCGCGGGCCGGTGGCCCGACGAACTCCTCGACGTCACCGCCGCCGCTGCCGTGCCCGAACCCGTGCTCCCCTTCCGGGAGTTCGTCGTCAAGGTGCACAGCCGCTGCAACCTCGCCTGCACGTACTGCTACGTGTACGAGGCCGGCGACCGGCTCTGGCAGACCCAGCCGCACACCATGACCCCGGCCACGGCCGAACAGGTGTGCCGCCGCATCGCCGAACACGCCGAACGCCACCGGCCCGGCTCACTGCGGGTCGTCCTGCACGGCGGCGAACCGCTGCTGGCCGGCGTTCCCCTGCTGCGCGGCCTCACCCGCACCCTGCGCGCCCTGCTCCCCGCAGACACCCGCGCCGACGTCGTCGTCCAGACCAACGGCACCCTTCTCGACGACGACGTGCTGCGGCTGTGCCACGAGGACGACATCCGCGTAGCCGTCAGCCTCGACGGTACCCCGCAGGTCCACGACCGGGCGCGCCGCGACCGCGCGGGACGGGGCAGCCACGCCCGCGTCGACGCCGCGCTGCGGCGGCTGACCACCCCGGAACACCGCGCCGTCTGGGCCGGCCTCCTGTGCACCGTCGACGTCGCCGCGGATCCGCTCGCCGTCTACGAACACCTGCTGTCGTACGACCCGCCCACGCTGCGGCTCCTGCTGCCGCTCGGCAACTGGACCCACCGGCCCCCGCAACGCCCCGAGGACGAGTCCCGCACGCCCTACGCGCAGTGGCTGGGCGCGGTCTTCGACCGCTGGTACCGAAGCCCGGGCCCGCCGGTGCGCATCGCCTTCTTCGAGTCGATCCTCGACCTGCTGCTCGGCGGGGTGACCCGCACCGAGACCATCGGCGGCGCGCCCTCCCAGCTCGCCGTGGTCGACACGGACGGCGCGCTCACCCTCTCCGACCAGCTCAAGTCGGCGTTCGAAGGGGCCGACCGCACCGGCCTCGACGTCCACCGCCACTCCTTCGACACGCTCCTGGCCCACCCCGGGGTGGTGGCACGCCGGCTCGGCGGGAAGGCGCCGGCCGCGCGGTGCCGCGACTGTCCGGTGGGAGCGGTGTGCGGGGGCGGCCACTTTCCGCACCGCTACCGTGCCGGACACGGCTACCTCAACCCCTCCGTCTACTGCCCCGACCTGCTGGCCCTGATCCGGCATGTGGCGGCCGTGGTCCGCGCCGACCTCGCGGCCCGCGCCGGGACCCGCCCTTGACGGACGACGGCCGGCCCGCCGCACCTGGGCACGCGCCGGTCCTGCCCGCCGGCCTGTGGCGGCAGATCGCCCGCGGCACACCGGATCCCGCGACCCTGCGGCTGCTGCGCACCGCCCGCGCGGGCCGCGACCTCCTGCTGCTGCGCGCCCTGCACCACGACGCGCGCGGCACGGCCGGCTGGGACGCCGCCGTCGCGGTCCTGGCCGCCGTGCGCCGACACACGCCGGCCGTGTTCGACGCCCTGATCTCGGACCCGGCGACCGGGACCGTCCTCGCGGCCGCGGTACGAGGCGGCGGACGCGAGGAGGTCGTCGCGCTGGCCGCCGTCGCCGGACACCGCGCCGGCCTCCCCTTCCGGCTGCGGACCCCGGTGCGCGACGGCGCCCTCGTCCTGCCCGGCCTCGGCCGGGCCGTGCTGGGCCCCGGCGGCGGCACGGCGTGCGTGGAACGCGGCGCGTACGGCACGACCGTGACCGCCGGGGGACGGCGCGCCGCGGTACACGTTCCGGACGTGCCCGGGGCGGCCGCCCCCGGCTGGGAACCGGAGCCCCTGCTGCGGCTCACCGCGCGCGGCGCCCGGCTGACGCTTCGCCTCACCCCCCACGGCCGGGCGGCCGAACGGCGCGGACCGGGCGGAGCGGACGGACCGGACGACGCCGACCGCTGGCGGGACCGGCTCGGGGCCGCCTGGGACCGGCTCGCCGACCGTCATCCCGACCGCGCCGACACCGTGCGCGGCACGGTCCGTGCCGTCGCCGACCTCGCGTCGGCGCCGTCCACGCCCACGGCCCCCGCCCGCTGGCGCAGCGCCTCCTTCAGCGACGCCTTCGGGCTCGTCGCCCTCGCCCCCCTCGACGCCCCGGCCGAACTGGCCGCCGCACTCGTCCACGAGACACAGCACTCCCTGCTCTACGCCCTCCAGGACCTCACCCCGCTGCTCGACGCGCCACCCGGCGCACACGGCACCGCCCCCTGGAGCGACCGGCCCAGGCCCCCGTCGGCGCTGCTGCACGGCGCGGCCGCCTTCCTCGTCACGGCGGGCTTCTGGCGCACCGAGGCCGCGTGCGGCGAGCCCGCCGCACGGGCGCCGTACGAGCGGTGGCGGGACACGGTGCGACGGGCCTGCGACGAACTCGACCGCGGCGGCTGGCTCACCACCAGCGGCCGGCTGCTGCTGGACGCGGTGCGGGAGGTCCTCGCCGAGTGGGAGACCGCGCCGGTCTGAGGACCGGTCCAGGACCCGTCCAGGACCGGTCCAGGACCCGTCCACCGGCGGGACCCGGTCCCCGGGCGTCTCAGATCGGCGGCGGCTCCACGTCGCACTCCGCCCGCGCTCCCGCCGCCGCGCCCCGGCTCTCCGGGTGGTCCGGCCCCAGCGTGGCGAGGTAACGCCGCCGTACCGAGTCCAGCAGTTCCTCGCCGGCCGCCCGCTCACCGGTGCGCGCCATGTCCAGGGCGACGTTGGTGAGGGCGGCCAGGGTCGCCGGGTGCCGGTCCCCGTAGCGCGCCCCGAGCCTGTCGGCGCACTCCTCGCCCAGGGCCCGGGCGCCCTCCGGGTTGCCGTCCAGGGCCAGGTCGGTGGCCAGGTTGACCCGGGCGAGCAGCAGCCACGGATGGTCGTCGGGGAGCGCGGTGCCGAGAGCGGTCACCGTCTCCTGGTCGACCTGCCGGGCCTCGGCGTACTGCCGCGCGGCGCGCAGGGCCGCCCCGTGGTTCACGCCGGCGGCCCCGGTGAGCGGGTGCCGCGGGCCGAGCACGGCGCGGTAGCGGTGCAGCGCGTCGGCGCTGTACTCGCACGCCTCCTGCGGATCGCCCGTCACCCGCAGGTCGTTGGAGAGGTTCGTCGTCGCCGCCAGCGTGTCGATGTGCTCCGGTCCGAAGTGCTCCAGATACAGCTCCAGCACCTCGCGGGCCAGCGCGAGGCCCTGGTCGTGGTCCCCGGCCTTGCGGCAGGTCACCGACATGTTCTTGATGGCCCGCAGGGTGTGCGGATGCCGGTCGCCGTACTTCTCGCGATACCGGCCCAGGGTGCTGGTCTGGAGCACCAGCGCGTCCACGTACCGGCCGCACTCGCGCAGGTCGCGGGCCACGTTGTTGATGGAGAAGAGCGTGGAGCGCGCGGTGGGGCCCAGGATGTCCAGGCGGGCCTCGTGGATGCTCTCGTCCATCGCGAGGGCTTCCTCGTACAGGCCGTTGACCCGCAGGCTCACCCCGTAGTTGTGGCCCACGGTCAGCACCTTCGGGGACCGCACGCCGTGCAGGCGCACGCTGCGTTCGTAGGCGTCGCGGTCGAGCGCCAGGGCCTCGGTGAAGCGGCCCGCCGCGCGCAGGTCGGCGGCGGTGGCGCCGGCCACGGTGAGGGTGTACTCGTGGTCGTCGCCCACGGTGGCGCGCAGCCGCGCGAGGATCTCCTCGTTGATCCGGTGGGAGTCGTCGAACTCGGCCAGCTGCCAGTGGGCGCTGGCCTGCTGACGCCGTGCCCACAGGGTCTGGAGGTGGTCGGGGCCCAGGGTGGTGGTCCAGATGTCGGCGACCCGCCGGGCCAGCTTCGCGGCGCCGGGGAAGTCACCGCCGGCGATGATGTAGCCGAGGATGTTCAGCGCGGTGCCGCGCCCGGCCTCGTCGCCGCAGCGCAGCAGATCCGTGGGTTCGAGATGGGGCAGGATGTCGGCGTAGTCGCGCCAGTTCTCCGGCCGCTGCGAGTCACCCGGGTCGTGCGCGCCGATGATCCGGTGGACCAGATGACGCCACCGGACGCGTTCCTCCTCGGACAGTTCGTCCTGGAGGACGCCGGCCAGCAGCCGGTGCACCTGGAGGGTGCCGTTCGCGGCGTTGACCGTCAGCAGTGAGAACTGGTTGATGGCGCGGATCGCCCGCCCGCGCGCCAGTTCGTCGCGCGCCACGGGGGCGAGCGCGTCGGGCAGCGGGAGCAGCCGGGCGTCGCGCAGGAAGGACTGGGCGATCGGCTCGGGGCCGAAGAAGGCCAGCAGCCGCAGGAGTTCGAGCGCCTGCGGGTTCCGTGCGCCCAGCAGCTGGACCGAGGCGCGCCAGGTCGCGGCGACCGGCTGGACGCCGGACGCGGTGGGCTCGGCCAGGACCTCCTGACGGCGGTGCTCCAGCAGGTCCAGATAGGCGCCGGTGCGCATGCCGGACTGGGCCTGCGCGGCCACCGAGTGCTCCAGGGCCAGCGGCAGGTCGCCGAGCGACTCGGCGAGCCGCTCCGCCTCCTCCCGGGAGGCCCAGGGCGTGCGGTGGCGCAGGAACCCGATGCTCTCCTCCCGGCTGAACACGTCCACGCGCAGTGCGTGGACGCGCTCGGCCCAGCCGGAGTGCCGTGAGGTGACCAGCACATGGCCGGCTCCGTCGGGCACCCCGAGCAGGGCGGGAATGTAGGGGACGACGTCCTCGGGCGCCCCGGCGTTGTCCATGACGAGCAGCCAGCGCCGGAACGGGGTGCCGGTCGACATCGCGGCCAGCACCCGGTCCACCGGGTCCCCGGAGCCTTCGGCCGCGGCCCCGAAATCCTGGGCCAGCGAGGCGAGTTGCTGCCTGATCACGGCGGGCTGCTCGGCGTCGATCCACCAGATCCGCTCGTACTCGGTGTGGTGGCGGTGCACGTACTCCACGGCCAGTCTGGTCTTGCCGACCCCGCCCAGCCCGTACAGGGCGTAGGGCAGGACGGCCGCCCGGTCCCCGGCGTTGAGCAGGTCGCGCAGCCGTTCCAGCTCTTCCTCCCGGCCGGTGAAGTACGACGCCTGAGGCAGGGGCATGGTGCGCGGCAGCCGCGTCGGCATCTGGGGCCGGGCCGGCGCGACCGGGGCGGGGGCGGGGGCGGGCTGCTCGCCGCCGGTGGCCGAGTCCGTCGTCGGGGAAGGTGCGGGATCCATCGACACGACCTCCGTGGGCTGAACCGGGTCCGTGGGCCGAGGGGCGGAGGCGGGCGCGGGGTCCGCGGGGGGTCGGCCTGGCTGACGCCCGCTGTTCTCCCCCTCGTCGGCCGGACCCAAAGGCGTGTGCTCCCGTGCGCGGTCCAGCGCGCCTCCGTAGGCCGGTCCGAGCGCGGCGAGGGCGGGCGCCGCCGCGGACAGCAGCTCACGTTCCGCGGCGCCGAGGGGGACGTCGTCCAGTTCGGCGGGCGCCGCCACCAGGGTGCCGAGCAGCCCGGCTCCGGCGCCCATCGCCCGGCCGGCGATCCCGGCCACCTCCTGGAGGGTGCGCAGGGTCTCGGTGCGGCCGAGCCCTCGCAGCAGCTTGTCGCGCACGCCGTCCGGGAACTCGTAGCGCGGGCCGTCCTCGTCGGCTCCGGCCGGGCGGACCGTGAGCAGTCCGCCGAGGAGGATCTCCGCGAGCGGCAGCGGTCCGGTCGTGCGGCCCGCCGACCGCCGTACCGCGTCGATCACGTCGGGCCGCAGCGGGACCATCGACAGCCGGGTCGCGAGCCGCTGTGCCTGCGGTGAGGCGTGCCGCAGGAAGCGGCGCACCGTCTCGTCGGCGGAGACCGCGCGGGCGCGGTGGTCCGGGGTGAGCGGCGGCAGACACGCGGGCGCCACGCCCTGGTCGTCCACCAGCAGCGCGGTCAGGTCGCTGTGCGACGGGGCCTCGCCGGTGACCATACGGGCCCAGCCCGCGAACCAGGCGGTCTCCAGTTCGAGCACCGGCACGGGGGTGACGCCCGGCCGCGTCCAGCGCCCGCCGTGCCGCAGAAGGAGGCGGGAGTTGGGCAGTCCGCCGGTGCCGGCGCGCACCCGTAGGTCGCGGGGCACCGCCTCGCACAGGTCCCACAGCCGGCTGGGCAGCGGCTGGAGCACCGCGACGGGCGCCCGCTGTGCCCACCGGTGGAGCAGCCGGGGCACGGTGCCGGCCGCCCAGGCGTCGCCCACGCAGTCGCTCATCAGCAGAATCAGCCGCCGGCCCCGCGGATGGAACAGCTCCTGCGGCGCGCGCGGGGGACCGCCGCGCTCGGGCCGCAGCTGGGCCGTCTTCCCGCCCCGGGTGTCCAGCAGCCAGGTCCGTACGTCCGCGAACGCGCCCTGCCGGCGCAGCAGTTCGGTGAACTCCGCCGCGACGCCCCGCCACACGGCCATCGACACGCTCTGCTCGACGACCAGCGCGACCTCGAACCACCGGTCCGGCACGTCCGCCAGGACGGGGCTCCACCGGCCCAGCTCCGCGGACCTGGCCGCGGTCTCCTCCTCGTCCAGCGCCCGCCGGTGCGGTGAGCGGATCCGGCGGTTGAACGGGCGCAGGGTCCGGGCGAGCCGCAGCGGATCGCGCAGGACACCGGGGCGGGTGTCGGCGTCGAAGAGGGGCGGGCCGGGAAGGGGGCGCCGCACGGCGGGCACGGGGGAGGGCCGGCCGGCCGAGTCGCCGGGGGCGGGCGGGGCGTCCTGGGGCTGCCGCCCGGCGTCCGGTGCGCGGGCGCCACCGCCACCGTCCCCGTCCGGGGGCCGGCCGGGAGCCCGACGGCCGTCCTCCTCGCCGGGCGGCCGACCGGGCCGTGCGTCCCCTTCGGCGCTGCCGCTGCTGCCGCCGTCGGCACCGGGCCGTGCCTCGCGCCGAACGCCGGGATCCCGTCCCGGCCGCGCGTCCTCCCGGGGGCCGGCGCGGTCCTCCGGGCGGGTGCCGATGCCGTCCGGGCCTCCGGGGAGCCGGTCGTCGGGCGGGCGTGGACCGTCGGGGCGGGGCCGTGGTCCCGGCAGGAGGTCGAGCGACGCCTCGTCGGCCGCGTCGATGCGCTCCGCGAGCCACAGCGCCTCCGCCCACTCGCGGGCGGTCGGGGCCGCCTGCCCCGCCCGGCCGGTCATGGCGAGGCGTCCGTCGCCAGGCTCCGCCACAGCGCGGCCCGAAGCCGCGTCCAGGACGCCTCGTCGGTGTCGGCCGCGCCGTTGGTCACCATGTGCACGGTGTTGAGCAACTGGTCGGCGGCGAGCGCGCCGTCCCCGTGCTCCTCCAGGAAGGAACGGATCAGCTCCGCCGTGCGCGCGTCCGGCCGCGGGCCGAAGTGGGACTCGATCATCGCGGCGAGCCGCCGCTCGTCCGGCGGGGCCAGCTCCACCTCCAGGCACCTGCGGCGGAAGGCGGGCGAGAAGGCCCGTTCCCCGTTGCTCGTGATGACGACCACCGGGAACTCGGAGCAGCGCACCCGGCCGTCGCGCACCACCACCGGGGAGCCGTGGTCGGCGGTGCCGACGCTCGCCTCGCGCCGCGACCGCCCCAGCCGCTCCAGCTCGCGGATGCGGAACTCGCCCTCCTCGAAGATGTGCAGCAGATCGTTGGGCAGATCGACGTCGCTCTTGTCGAGTTCGTCGATCAGGAGCACCCGCGGCCGTTTCCACGGCAGCAGGGCCGTGCCCAGCGGGCCGAGCGTGAGGTAGCGGCCGACGTCGGGCAGCGGTCCGCGCGGACCGCCGGGCCCCGGGCCCACGGGGGCGTCCTGCAACCGGCCGATCGCGTCGTAGTCGTAGAGCCCGTCGCGCAGTGCGGTGCGGCTGACCACCGGCCACCACAACACACGGCCCAGGCCCAGTTCTGCCGCGATCTGGTGGGCGAGGCTGGATTTTCCGGTGCCCGGCCGGCCGCTGACCAGCAGGGGGCGGCGCAGCTGGATCGCGGCGTTGATCACGTCGACGACCGCGTGGTCCAGGGTGCCCGCGCGGCGGCCGCCCAGTTTCCGCTCGACCTCGAAGGCGTCGGCCGGGGCGGGGATGTCGAGCGGCGGGCTGTCGGTGTCGGGCCTGAAGCGCCGCCAGGGCGGTGGGGCGGGCAGCGGGGGCAGTGGGTCGGAGGGTGCGTGATGGGCGCCGTTGTCCCGGAACACCCACCAGGAGGGAGGGCGGGGACGTGGTGCCTGGTGCCGGTCGGTCGACTCCCCGCTCATGGATGGCCACCCCCGGTCCGCGGATGCCCCAGCGCGGCCTCCGCCCCCTCCAGTCCGTCTCGGCTGTCCCACACTAGGGTGACGTGGCGACGCAGGTCCAGCCTCGTCGACGGATCGTCGCAGTGCGGGGCGGCGCTGCCCCGCAGATGTCGTACCCGCTCCGGGAGCGCGTCCAACCGGCCGGCCAGTGCTTTCCCCAACTCCGGCCGGGCCCGGTCGTGTCGGCCGTGTCTGCCGCGCAGTGCGACGATCGCCGGGATGCCGACCTCCAGCAGGACGTAGACCGGATCAGCCGCCAAGTCGCCCTCGTAGACGGGTGGTTCGAGCAGGACGAAGCAGAACGGGGTCTCCATCTCCCGGAGTTGACTGAGCAGGTCGTACGGATCCGGCGTCGCGCCGGGTGTGACGTACCGTACCGCCGGCACGTCGAAGGAGCCGTCCGGGTGCGACTCCAGCCAGGACAGGCGGCGATGCAGCGCCGGCCACCAGTGCCGGTTGCCGAACCGGTCCCGGCTGCGGATCAGCACGGTGTGGTCCGCGCCGATCGGGCGGGGCACCGAGCCGGCCGGCCGGACCGGGAACTGGTCGACGTCCAGCCACAACAGCGGCCGGGGCAGCAGGAATTCGACGCTCAGCCCGGCGCTCAGCTCGCCGAGCCGGTCCAGGACGCTCTGGTGCAGCGCGGCGACCGCCGCCTCCAGTGCGGGCCGGGAGGACACCCGGCAGTCGGAGAGCAGGGAGCGCGGCCCCTCGCCCGGCGCCAGCAGCCAGCCGCGCAGGTGGTACTCGTCGGGTGCGGCCGGATGCGCCACGATCTCCACGAGCAGTCGGCACGGCTCGAAGGGGCGCCCCAGCCGCGCCGACTCACGGGCCCTGACCCGCCGCAGCAGCTCCACGGCGCCGCCGAGCCGGTGTGCCACCTTGTCGTTCCAGGCCCTCAACTCGCCCTCCAGCTGCGGGGGTTGGTGCACGGCTACGGCTTCGACGAAGGACAGCAGCGGATGTGCCTCGTCCGGCAGGACGAGCGCGTCCTCCAGGGCGTCGAGAAGGTCCGGCGTGGTGTCCTCGGGTGCGGCCCGGCCGGCGGCGGGCGGGGGCAGGAACGGCAGGAAGCGCAGGGCTACGGGCCCGAGGGGCGGGCCGGGCGGCCGGGCGGCCAGCAGCGCGCACAGCGCGTCGCGCTCGGCCCGGGTGAGCAGCCGCTCCGGGTGCAGCCGCCGGTACATGCGCTCCACGGCCGTCCAGGCCAGGGTGCCGGTGCGGCCGCTGCCGAGCGTGTCGAGGTAGAACCGCAGCCCGTTCGGGTAGGCGTCGCACTGGCGGAGCGTGGCATAGAGATCCTCCTTGAGCATCCCGGAGTGCTCGACCTCCAGCGAGCCGATGTGCTCGGCGAACGCCTCGGCGGCGCGGCGCAGCGGCAGCCGGTGGTCGAGGCCGGGAATGCGCGCGATCAGGCCGGCCAGTTCCCAGAACAGGTCCGTACGGGGCACGGCGGCGTCCGTCACGGCGCCGGCCTCGTCACGCCGCGCAGCCGGTCGACGACCCGTTCGAACTCCCGCATGGCCAGGGAACCCCGCTCGTACCAGCGCAGGGCCTCGACGAGCCGGTCGATGCCGTCCGCGTACTGGAGGCACAGTTCGACGACACCGCGCACGTCCTCGATCAGCACCGGCGACCGCTCGGCCAGATCGAAGATCTCGTCGCCCGTCTCGCGCAGCACGCTGTCGCGGCGCTGCGGGTCGCGCATGCTCGGCACCCGGACCAGTGCCGCGGCCAGTTCCCGGTCGGCGCCGCGCGGCCAGCCGGTCGCCGTCGCCGGTGCGTCGTCGAGCACGGCGTCACCGAGCGGCGGGCAGTGCCGGACCGCGGCCTCGACCGGGATCATCCATGCGGTGGCCCCTCCGGCGCGCAGCGCCGCGACGACGACGCCGACGACGTCACCGTGCTCGTCGACGACTCCCGCTCCGCTGTAGCCGGGACGCACCTGGGGGCCCGCCGTGTCCCGGCAGTCGAGCTGGATCCAGTCGGGCCCCGTCGCACCGGCCAGCCGGGCGGTGATCCAGATGCCGGGCGGAGCGGCCGTGGCCTGTCCGAAGAGCCGGACCGTACGGTCGCGGGTGGCGCCGCACGGCCGCAGCCGGGCCGGCGCGCAGTCCACCGGGGCCGGACCGGTCAGACGGAGGACGGCGACGTCGCCGCGCTCGCCCTCGGGCGGCGCCCAGCCGCCCGTCAGCACGGCGGCGTACGACACCCCGCCGGTCGCCGAACCCGGGTGGTCAAGGGTGACCGCACGGCCTCCCGGACTGTCCTGCGGGCCCAACTCCAGTGCGTACTCCACCACATGAGCACACGTCAGCACCCGCCCCCCGCTCACCAGAACACCGGCTCCCACCGGTGTGTTGTCCGCCCCGAGAATCCGTACCCGCCATGAGTCCTCGACCGACTGCGACACCCCGCGCCCCGTTCGCTTCGTCTTGACCCGATGTTGTCAGACAATCGCTGTGGGTGACACCCGTGTGCCGCAATCCCGGAACCAGGCTGCCGGTTCGCGCGAGCGGGACCGCGGGCGCGCAGGCGCGCCCGGCTCACACCACCCGGAGCATCCCCGGCTCACTCGACCGTCGAGGAACCCGGAACCGTCCGCTGCGGCCACCGTTCGTGCCAGCGCAGGTCCGCCTCCAGTTGGGCGGCCAGCGAGATCAGCAGCGGCTCGCTGTTCGCCGGGCCGAGCAGTTGTGCGCCGACCGGCAGCCCGCCGGGCGTGAAGCCCGCGGGGACGTTGACGCCGGGCCAGCCCAGCACGTTCCACGGCCAGGCGTACGGACAGGCGGCGATCATGGCGCGGTCGGTGGCGAATCCGCTCAGGTGCAGCATGGCCCCGATGCGGGGCGGGGGAGCGGCCGTCGTCGGCGCGAGGATCACGTCGTACGACTCGAGGAAGCGGCCGATGCGGCGGTGCAGGACCGCCTCCGCGCGCCGGGCCGCGCGCAGTGGGGCCCCGCCGAGGAGTCGGCCCAGCCGGGCGGATTCGTGGGTGCGCCGGTCGAGGAGCGCGGGGAACGGCGCCTCGGCGACCCGCTCGGCGAGACCCGCGGTCGCCCGCGGCAGGAAGGTGAGCCCGATCTGCCCGTACGGCGGGTCGGCCTCCTCGACGGTGTGCCCCAGGTCGGCCAGTCTCTCCGCGAGTTCGAGGACCCGGACGCGCACCTCGGGCAGCAGTCGGGCGGGCGCGGCGGTGAACGGCGGCTTCAGCGAGAGCGCGATCCGCAGCCGCCCCGGGTCACGGCGAGCCGCCGCCGAGGCGTCCACGGCGGGCGGTCGGTGGGGGTCGTGGGCGTGGTTGCCGCTCGCCGCGTCGAGCAGCAGCGCCGCGTCGGCGACGGTCCGGGCGAGCGTGCCGTTGACCGTGATGCCCTGGAAGGACTCGCCGCGCGGCCAGGTCGAGACGCGGCCGCGCTGCGGCTTGATGCCGACCAGATGCGTCCACGACGCCGGGATGCGCACGGAGCCTGCCCCGTCCGAGCCGAGCGCGGCCGGCACCAGGCCCGCCGCCACCGCGGCCGCCGAGCCGCCGGAGGAGCCGCCCGGGGTGTGCTCGGTGCTCCACGGGTTGCGGGTCGCGCCGAAGGCCGGGCCCTCGGTGAACGGCCACTGCCCCAGCTCGCAGGTGTTGGTCTTGCCGACGATCACGGCCCCGGCCGCGCGCAGCCGCCGCACCGCCTCTCCGTCCTCGGCGACCGCCGGGTGCGCGCCCCGGCAGCCGAAGGCGGTCGGCTCGCCCGCCACGTCCATGTCGTCCTTGACGGCGACGGGGACTCCGAGCAGCGGCCCGCGCGCCCCGGCGTCCAACTCCCGGTCGGCGACGTCCGCTTCGGCGAGCGCGGCGTCCTCGCGCACGATCCGGAAGGCGTTGAGGGTGTCCTGCGTGGCCGCGATCCGGGCGAGGGTCCGCTCGACGAGCTGACGGGAGGTCACCTCCCCGGCGGCCAGGGCGCGGGCGGACTCGGCCAGGCCTGGGGCACGGTCGAGCGTCATGGCGGGACCACCTCCGGGTGCACGGTGTCGGCGTACACGATGTCTACCGGAGAGTAACTCTCGAACGGGCGGTGCTGTACAGGTTTCGCACAGGTGTCGTCCAGTCCCGCGCAAACCATCAGTCCCGCGCAAACCATTGACGTGCACCTGCCCCAGCTCTACTTTCTGCTCGACTTCTCGAACTTTGTTCGACATGTCGGACACCTGAACCCGCGCCTGATCCACCCGCACGCGAACCCGCACTTGAACCACCCGCACTTGAACCACCCGCACGTGAACCCGCACTTGAACCACCCGCACTTGAACCACCCGCACGTGAACCCGCACCTGAGCCTGCGCCTATGCACGAGTCCCTGGGAGAGCCGCCCGTGACCACACGTCCCTCCACCCCCTCCCGCCGCGCCCTGCTCCGGGCCATGGCCGCCCTGCCCGTGTCGGCCCTGGTCCTGGGCGAACTGCCCGGACTTCTCGGCACGGCCGCGGCCGCCGCCCCCGCGAGCGGCTCCGCCACCCGCTACACCATCGTCCCGTTCCTCAACAGCAACGACGGCACGGTGAACGTCTACCAGTCCGACGACGCCACCGACTTCCGGCTGGTGCAGTCCTCCGCCTACACCCCGCCGAGCAATCGCATCCGCGACGCGAGCGTCTTCAAGCACACCAACGGCTACTACTACGTCACCTACACCACCCACACCTGGCAGGACACCAGCACCACCATCGGCTTCGCCCGCAGCTCCGACCGGGTCAACTGGACGTTCCTGTACGACTACACGGTCCCGATCGCCAACCTCTCGCGCGCCTGGGCCCCGGAGTGGTTCGTCGACAGCGACGGCAGCGTCAACGTCATCGTGTCCTGCTCGACGACCAACGACGAGTGGATCTTCACCCCTTACCTGCTCAAGGCCACCAACACCGCGCTCACCGCCTGGAGTTCACCGGTCGCCCTGTCCGGCATCGGGTCGAACCACATCGACACCTGCATCGTGAAGATCGGCTCGACCTACCACGCGTTCACCAAGAACGAGACGGCGAAGTACATCGAGTACGGCACGGCCTCCAGCCTCACCGGCCCGTACACGATCACCAAGACCGGCGACTGGGCCGGCTGGGGCAGCTACCGCGAGGGCCCGTCCGTCATCCAGCTCGACAACGGCGCCTGGCGGATCTTCTTCGACGGCTACGGCGACGGCAACTACTACTACAGCGACAGCTACGACACCTTCGCCACCTGGACCGCGCCCAAGGCGCTCCCCGGCATCTCCGGCACCGCACGCCACTTCACGGTCGTCAAGGAGACCGTGACCGGCGGCCCGACCCTCGCGAAGAGCGTCACGCGTTCCTTCAGCTCCGCGAACTACACCACCCGCTACTGGCAGGAGCAGTCCGCGCTGCTCAACCTGCCCGTGGTGACCAGCTCCAGCACCACCGCCGAGAAGCAGGCGTCCACCTTCACCGTCGTGGCCGGCCTCGCCGACGCGGGCGGATACTCCTTCCGCGACGCCGCCGGCAACTACCTGCGCCACTACAACTACCGGGGCCGCTTCGACGCCAACGACGGTACGGCGACCTTCGCCAAGGACGCCACCTTCGTCGCCCGGACCGGCACGACGAGCGGTTCGATCCGCTTCGAGTCGTACAACTACCCCGGCTACTACCTGCGCCACTACAACTACCAGCTCAGCGTGGCCCTGGCCGACGGCACCGACCTCTTCCGCCAGGACAGCTCGTTCGTGCCCGCCACCGCCTGGGCCTGACACAGGTACTGCTCGGCGGCAGGACGCGAAACCGGGCCGGGACGACGGGTTCCCGGCCCGGTGGTCATGCGCTCGCCTCCGTCACCGGTGGTGCGGCGACGTCAGGCAGTGCTGCCGTAGTCGTTGCCGTTGGGCGTCGGACGATGGAATGGACGTGCTTCTGGGTCGCGCCGCTGCCCTGGCTCGCCCCGTACGCGCCGGCGAGCGGGCCCGGCGCCTGGCAGTCGACCTCGATCCAGACGACGGGGCTGTGGACGCGGACGTAGAAGGCGTCGGCGTCGCCGGTCCCGCCGGCCCAGGTCACGTAGGCGCCGTCGAGGTGCTTGCGGACCTCGGCCAGATGCACCTTGGCCACATCGGCCTTGGCGCGGCCGACGAACGCCTGGGCGATGCCCAGGAGCTTGGTCTTCTGGGCGGCGGTCAGCGCGTCGCCGCGGATGCCGGTGTACGCCTGGACGGCGTTGTCCGAGAAGGCGCCCGCTTCCATCGACCCGTTGGACTTGGTCGCCGACTCGATGGCGACCGCCTGCTGGGCCGTGGTCAGGGAGTTGATGAAGGCGAGGCCCGCGACGACCTCCTCGTGGCAGACGGTCACCGTCTCGCCGTCGATCTCCATCGAGGTCGGCTCCGAACCCCAGAAGCAGGGGCTCATCACGACCTGGCTGCCCAGCACGAAGTAGTTGACGACCATGTGGTGGCCGTCGAACTGGAAGCCCCAGGGCTCGGCCGCCGACGGGGTGCCCATCACGGTCCAGTAGTAGGCGTCCTCGTTGAAGGCGGTGGTGTTGCCGATCGCCTCGCCGGCCGCCTGGTTGATCTTCCGGATCTTCTCGGTGGTCTCCAGCCCGTCGGCGCTCAGCGCCGACTTCAACAGGGCGGTGCCCAGGCCTTCTGATCGTGGCTCAGATCGGCGAGGTGCGGATGGCTCATCAGGAACCGGAGCAGGTCGAACTCCTTGGTGGTGAGCGTGACGGGGGCGCCGCCGCGCTGCACCTCGCGGGTGCTCTCGGACAGCACCAGGTCCCCCAGCGTCAGCACGGAGCCCTGCTCGGACGTCTCCGCGGGGCGGGCCCGGCGCAGCAGACCGCGCAGCCGCAGGATGACCTCCTCCAGGGAGAACGGCTTGGTCACGTAGTCGTCGGCGCCGGCCGACAGCCCGTCGATCCGGTGCTCCAGCGCGTCGCGTGCGGTGAGCATCAGCACGGGCAGCCGCGCGTTCTCGCTGCGCAGTCGGCGCAGCACGGGACCCCGTCGACGTCGGGCAGCATCCCGTCGAGGACGACGACGTGCGGGGCGCAGTCCCGGGCGCTGCGCAGCGCGCCTCGCCCGTTCTCGGCCGTGAAGGACCGCGAGCCCCCTCGGTCACGGCCGCGGACAGCAGCTCGGTGAGCTCGGGCTCGTCGTCGACTGTCAGCACGCGAACCGTGCCTTCACCGGTAGCGGAAGGGCCAGACACGGGCCGACCCTCTCCCGGTTCGCTCTCTGTTCGCCATGAGGGTCATATGCGCCGGCTGTGCGTGGCCCGTGGTCACTGGCGTGGCGACCGGCGGACGGTCAGGACGGCGACGTCGTCGTGCCGGCGGCCGTCCCCGGCGAACGAGCGGGCGTCCTCGTGCAGCGCACGGGGCAGTTCGGTGGGGGAGACGTCGAGCTGTTTCATCAGGCGTTCGTCGACCGGGTAGAACGTGCCGTCGGCGGCGCGGGTCTCGGTGAGGCCGTCGGTGGTCAGCACCAGCGTGGAGCCGGGCGGGAAGTCGAACCAGTCCACGGTCGTCGGCTCGGCGGCCAGTTCCGCGAGGCCGAGCGGCACGCCGGAGTCCAGCGCGGGAGTCGTGACGGCCCCGTCGTGCACCAACCGGGGCGGAATATGGCCGCAGTTGACCACCTGCGCCTCCGGGCCCGCGTCGACGCAGATGATCAGGGCCGTGACGAACCGTTCGTCGTCGCCGGTCTGTTCGGCGTAGGAGTTGTGGCGGACGACCGAGGCGTCCAGGGCGTCGACGAGCGCGGTGAGCGTGGGCTCCCGGTGGGCGGCCTCCCGGAAGGCGCCGATGACGGCGAACGCGGCGCCCACCGCGGCCAGCCCCTTGCCCTGTACGTCGCCGATCAGCACCCGGGTGCCCCAGGCCGAGTCGACGACGTCGTAGATGTCGCCGCCGACCAGCCGGTCCTCCTGCACGGGCTCGTAGACGCCGTTGACCAGGACGTCGTCGGTGAGCAGCGGCAGCGGGTGCAGGATGTGCCGCTGCATGGCGGCGGCGGTGGAGCGCAGCCGCAGCATCTCGCGCTCGCGTCCGATGCGCCGGTGGCAGGCGTAGACGGAGACGGCTCCCAGGGCGAGGGTGAGCAGCACCAGCAGCGCCCGGTCGAACCATCGGCCGCCCGCGGGGGCCCGCACCAGCACGGTGACGGTGACGAACAGCGCGGTCCAGGCCGCGATGAATTTCGTCTGCTGGACCGTGCACAGCGCCGACGCCGCGCTCGGCAGGAAGATCAGCAGTCCCAGCAGCCACACCTCGGAGCCGGACAGGATGCCGAGGAGCTCCACCAGGAGCGTCACCGACAGCACGCCGAGGACGGTCTCGGCGTTGCCCGGGGGCTCGATGGCGTCGAGGGTGTCGAGGGCGACGGCGGGCCGCTTCCGACGAGTACCGATCATGGGAACTCCCGCGCAGGCGATGATCTCTCTGCCAGCTTAGACAGCTCTCCGGCGACCGTTTCCGATACGGCGTACCGTACGATGACCCGCATGCCTCGTCACTCCCCTTCGCTGGACCGTGCGACCCGGGACCGCATCGCCGAGACCGCCCTGCTCCTGGTCGACGAGGGCGGCCCCGAGGCACTGACCTTCCGGGCGCTGGCCGCGCGCCTGGAGATCTCCCTCGCCTCCCTCCAGCGCCGCTGCACCGACCTGGCCGGACTGCTGGACCTGTGCACCGACCACCTCGCCGCCGGGCTGCCCGAGATCGCCCCGGGCGCCGACTGGGCCACTGTCGCCGAGACCCGGTTCACCGCCCTGTACCGCCTGCTGGCGGATCGTCCCGGGCTGCTCGCCCTGCGCGGCGCCCGCCCCTGGCTGGGCCCGAACCTGCTGGCCCGCCTGGTCGAGCCCCAGCTCGCCGACAGCCTCGCCGCCGGGATGACCCCCGAGGCGGCGATCACCGCGTACCGGCGGATGTACCTGCTCACCCTCGGCAGCGCGAGCTTCGTCGACCACCGCGACCCGAAGTCCACCGCCGCGGCGGCCCGCACCGCCCTGGCCGCGCTCGACCCCGAGGCGTTCCCGGCGCTGACCGGCCAGCTGGCGTCGATCGTGCCCGCCCTGACCGACCACGAGGTCTATTACGGCGCGCTGCGCCAGCTCATCCACGCGGCCGACCCGCGCCACGACCACCAGTGAGGACCCCCGTGAGCACCACCCTCACTCCCACCGCACGCGTCTTCAGCAGCGACAACGCCGCCGGCGCCTCCCCGGAGATCGTCGAGGCCGTGGCCCGCGCCGCCGTCGGCCAGGCGCTGCCCTACGGGGCCGACGACAGCACGGCCTCGGTCCGCCGCCGCCTCGCCGACGTCTTCGAGCGCGAGGTCGACGTCCTGCCGGTGTCCACCGGCTCCGCCGCGAACGCCCTGAGCCTGGCCGCGCTGACCCCGCCCTGGGGGAGCGTGCTGTGCCACCGCGACAGCCACGTCAACAACGACGAGTGCGGCGCGCCCGAGTTCTACACGGCGGGCGCCAAGCTCGTCCCGCTCGGCGCCGCCGACGCCAACATCGCCTTCTGCCGCCTGCCCCACCGGATCATCGAGGCGCTCCTCGCGGACGGCTACGCCTTCTACCACGACCGCTGGGAGCCGGGCGTGGTCCGCTTCGTCACCTCCTTCGCGACGACGCCGCAGGATGTCGACGGCCTCCTCGCCGACGTTCGCCGACGCGCCGCCCGAACCCCGGCAGGCGCTTGAACGGCCGCCGCCGTTCGCGCGTATTGCCTGGCGAACGCCCGTCCACAGGCGCGGACGGGCAGAGCGCCTAATACGGAGTCGTACGTGCTTCAGCAGCCCCCGTCCCGCCGTGTGCGCAAGTTCGCCCTGGCCGGCAGTCTGGTTTTGCTCTCCCTCGTCACCGCGTGCAGCGGCGGCGGGGACGACGCCGCCGGGAAGGCCACGCCGACGCCGACCACGGTGACCGCGGCTCCCGAGGCCGGCGTCGTGGCGCCGGCGAAGGTCGAGGTGATCGCGGGGCTGACCGGCTGCACGGCCAAGATCCGCATCGAGGCGGACGAACTGCGCCAGGGCGTCTGCCACACCGAGGAGGCGGACTACTTCATCACCACGTTCCCCGAGGAGCAGCTCAAGGAGACCTGGCTGGAGGCCGCCAGCATCTACGGCGGCCAGTACCTGGTGGGATCCCGCTGGGTCATCAGCGCGCAGCCGAAGAAACTGACCGAGCTCCGCCCCAAGCTCGGCGGAACCATCCAGCAACTCGGCGGCACGGGCCCGAGCGCGGCTCCGACCACGTCGTAGTCCATCGACGGCTGCGGCTGCGCTAGGGGGCTTCTGATGGATCTCCGTGGGAGAAGGAGCGGCGTTCGGTGCGTGCTCTCGGTGTGCCGGGCGAGAGTCCTCGTAGCGGAGCTACT
>NZ_JBFAKW010000099.1:0-35443 GCF_040655955.1 Streptomyces sp. NPDC050263
GACTCGACCGGCACACCGCCGATCACCCAGAAGAATCCTCCGCCGCCCCAGCCGCATGATCAACCCCCGAAGGACTTACGACGCAGACCACTTAGACGACCGGTCGTCTCACTCCGGTCGTACACTCGCTCTCATGGGACGGACCAGCGATGCCCGGGAGAAGATCCTCAGCGCCGCGCAGTCGCTGATCGAGCTGCGCGGTTACTCGGCGCTGGGGGTGGCCGAGATCTGCAAGACGGCCGGGGTGCCCAAGGGCAGCTTCTACTACTTCTTCGAGTCCAAGGAAGCGCTCGCGCTGGCCGTCGTCGACGAACACTGGGCGGAGCAGCGGCGGACGTGGACGGCCGCGCTGACCGGTGACGCCGAACCGCTGCGGCGGCTGCGACAGCTGTTCGAGGAGACGGAGGCGGGGCAGCGTGCCGGACAGCAGGGCTGCGGAACCGTCGCGGGGTGCCTGTTCGGGAACCTCACGCTGGAGCTGAGCAATCAGACGGAGGCGGTCCGCGTCCGGCTCCAGGAGATCTTCGAGGCGCAGGTCGAGATGGTCGAGTCGGTCGTCGCGGAGGTGCTCGGGCGCGGCGAGATCACCGTGACCGACACCGGGGCGGCGGCACGGGCGGTCGTCGCCCAGCTGGAGGGCCAGGTCATGTTCGCCAAGCTCTACAACGACACCGACCGACTCGGCCCTCTCTGGCAGAACTGTCTGGCACTGCTGGGCGCAGCACGCGAGCCCCGCGTGAGCCCGGCCGGGGCCGGGGTCTGAGGACGAACCCGGCCGCCGTCGGACGGAAGACCGCTCACCGCCCGAAGCCAAACACACGGCCAGGGCCACAGCACCGACGTCCCGGCACCAACCCCGCGCACCAGGCTGAACGGCTCGCCTCGCGACGACCGCCCGTGGCCCCGGCCCCGGCCGCGGCAGGGGCAGGGGCAGGGGCAGGGGCAGGGGCAGGGGCAGGGGCAGGGGCAGGGGCAGGGGCCTGCGGCGCCACAAGCCGGTCGGCCTCCGCCGTCGCCGAACCCGGGGCCGTGGCCCGTGGCCCGTGGCCCAGGCCAGCCGGTCCGTCAGGCGTCGCGCCGGTCCGTGGCAGCGGCGCACGCGAGCTGCCCGCCCGTGACCTCGGCCGCAGCCCCGCAGGTGACTACGGCCACAGCCCGGCTCCTGCCGCCGTCGCGGAACTCCGAGCTCTCCGAACCTCGCCGGCCGACTCCATCAGGCGTCGCTCCGATCTGCGGCCACGCCACCCATGGGCCCGCCTGCCTCCACCGTTACCGAACCCGGGGCCCGTGGCCCAGGGCAGGCGCTGCCGTCAGGCGTCGCTTCGGTCCGTCGCCGGTTGTCGGGGGGTGGATCCTCGCGTGCGGACGACGGCCGCGGGGTGCCGGAGGCCGACGCGCAGCGCCGCTGCGGACGCCGCGGACGTGAGGACCACCGCGGCGGCCAGGAGCAGGGCCGGGCGGTAGCCGTCGGTGAGCAATGGGGTGACGGCCAGTGGGCCGAGGATCTGGCCGACGGAATAACCGGCGGTCAGGAGTCCGACCGAGCGGTGGACCCGCAGTCGGGCGCCCGTGGCCAGGGCCAGTGTGCTGATCCCGATGAAGGTCGCGCCGAACAGCACCGCGGAGAGCAGGGTCGCCGCGACGCCGCTCACCAGCACGGGCAGGGCGATGCCCACCGCCTGCACGACCAGCGCGGCGAGCAGCAGGTCGTGGAGGGGGCGACGGCGACCGAGCCGGGTCCACAGCGCCGAGGACGGCACGGCCGCCAGGCCGACCAGCACCCAGGCGCCGCTGCCGACCCAGCCGGGCGAGGTCTGTGCGACCGCGGCGACCAGGAAGGTGCCGGCGACGATGTAACCGGTGCCTTCCAGGGTGTAGGAGGCCAGCAGGACGGCGAACCAGCGGGACCTGCCCGGCGCGGCACGTCCGGCCTCCTTCCCTGGCGGCGTCGTCGCCGTGGGGAGTCGTACGCGCAGTCGCCATGCCGTGGCTGTCAGGAGGGCGGTGAGTGCGGACGCGGCCCACCAGATCGCCCGCCAGTCCGCGACGGGGCTCAGGACCAGGACGAGCAGGCCCGACGCCGCGATGCCCGCGCCGACCCCGCCGAAGGCCAAGCCGGGCAGGTGCGCCGGATGCCCGCGCAGGAGGCCCGGCACGGAGGTCGCAGCGATCACGAACACCAGGGCGCTGGCCACCCCGGCGACCAGCCGCAGCCCCAGCCACACCGACGTGCTCCGGGTGACGGGCATCGCGGCCAGACTTCCCGTCAGCACGACCAGGGACGTGCGCAGGGCGGCCGGTGAGCGGACCAGCCCGGGGATCAGGGCGCCCGCGAGCGCTCCGCCGAGGTAGCCCACGTAGTTGGCCGTCGCCAGGTGCGCACCCGCGCTCGCGGACAGTCCCGCCTGCGTCTGCATCAGCGGCAGGACCGGCGTGTAGACGAATCGGCCGACTCCCGTGCCGGCGGCCAGCGCGGCCGCCGTCCGGGCGACATGGCCCCAGGGAGCCTTCACGACCTGGCGTCGGCGGCGTCCCGGCCGGGGTCGTTGGGGTGGGACTCGAGCGCGGTGACGGTGAGGGTCATCCACGGGCGCAGCGGCAGCGTGCCGAGCACCTTCTCGTGGAGCTCCGCCTCGTCGGCGGCGCGCCAGACGCCGATGCTGCGCAGTTCGCCGACCGGCCGCCACAGTCGGGCCAGGTGGCCGGTGGCAGCCAGGTCGCGGGCCCGGACGGCTTCGGCGGCGCGCCGTTCGTCCACCTCGTTCGGGCTGGTGCCCTCGGGGATCGTGGTGGTGATCTCGACCAGGAACTCTCGCATGGTCCTGCTCCGCTCGATCAGGTCAGGTCAGGTCAGGTCAGGTCAGTCGTCCCATCGTCCGCCCGGGACCGCACCGGTCGCCACGACCGCCGTCCTCACTGCTGGTAGGAACAGCCTCCTACCGGCCCGCCCCGGACGTAGCATGGCGGGCGTGGAGCTGCGCCAACTGCGGTACTTCGTCGCCGTCGCCGAGGAGCTGAACTTCGGGCGGGCCGCCGAACGGCTCCTGATCGCCGGTCCGTCCCTGTCCCAGCAGATCAAGGCGCTCGAGCGCGACCTCGGCGTGCGTCTCTTCGACCGCGACCGCCGTTCGGTGTCGCTCACCCCGGCCGGCTCCGCCCTGCTCCCGCACACCCGCGCCCTGCTGGAACGGGCCGACGACCTCCAGATCCGGGCACGCCGGCTGTCGGGCTCGCAGCCGGTCCGCCTCGGGTACGTCAACTGGCTGCCGGCGGACCTGACCCGACGCACCTCCGCGGTGGCCCAGGTGCACCTCGACGCGTGGGTCGCGCCCTCGCACACCCAGGCCGCCCGGGTCGCGGACGGCAGCCTCGACCTCGCCGTGTGCTGGGTGCGCGACGAGGATCTGAAGCGGCACGGGCTGCGCGCCCGGCTCATCGGCGCCGACCGGCTGTTCGCCGTCGCCACGGGCGCCGACGCCACGGACGTACGCGTCCGGGACACCGACGTCCTCATCGACGACGACGTCATCTCCTGGGCGTCCTGGAACGTCTACGGCGAGGAGCTGACGCGGGCCGGCGGGGCCCGTGAGGTGCGCATCTCCGACGGGGCGGTGACCGGTCCCGCCTTCTTCGACCACGTCCGCCGCTGTCGTCGTCCGGTCGTCAACTGCCCCAAGGGGCAGACCGCTTCGCTGCCTTCCGACCTGGTCCGCCGGGAGATCGTCGCGCCGAAGGTGTACTGGACCTGGTCACTGGTACGGCGCGAGGCGGAGGAGCGCGCGGAGGTCCTCGCCGTCGTCGACGCCCTGTGCGACGGCATCGGCGCCGACACTCTCGGGATCCACGCCCCGGACGCCTGGCTGCCCGCCGACGACCCGTACGCACTCCCCCGCTGACCTGTGCTGACCTGTGCTGACCTGTGCTGGGAGTCTGCTCCTCCCAGGCGGGAGGAAACAGGTCCCGGCCAGGTCCCTCCTGAGCTTTGACGTCGACCGCCGGGCGACTTACCTTCAAATAGTCGACCGGTCGGCTACTACCTCGACCAATGCCGGCCAGGTCGCGTCATCGCATCGCACCGCACCGCACCGCATCGCATCGCATCGCATCGCATCGCATCCAGGAGAAGATCACCATGAGTGTTCAGCACCAGAAGGTCGCCGTCGTCACCGGCGCATCGCAGGGCATCGGCGCCGGACTGGTCGACGCCTACCGCAAGCTCGGTTACGCCGTCGTCGCCACCTCGCGCACCATCGCCCCCTCCGACGACGTCGACCTCGTCACCGTCCGGGCCGACATCGCCGACCCCGCCACCGCCGAGCGTGTCATCGCGGCCGGCGTGGAGCGGTTCGGCCGGATCGACACGCTGGTCAACAACGCGGGCGTGTTCGTCGCCAAGCCCTTCACCGACTACACCGCGGACGACTACGCCACCGTGACCGGGGTGAACCTCGACGGGTTCTTCCGCATCACCCAACTGGCCGTCGAGCGGATGCTGGAGCAGGGCGGCGGGCACATCGTCAACATCACGACCAGCCTCGTCGACAGCGCCGACTCCAGGGTGCCCTCCGTGCTGGCCTCGCTGACGAAGGGCGGTCTGCAGTCCGCGACCAAGTCCCTCGCCGTCGAGTACGCCGCTCGCGGCATCCGCGCCAACGCCGTCTCGCCGGGCACCATCAAGACCCCGATGCACGCCGAGGAGACGCACGACTTCCTGGCCGCGCTGCACCCCGTCGGCCGGATGGGCGAGCAGAGCGACATCGTCGACGCGGTCGTCTACCTGGAGAACGCCCCGTTCGTCACCGGCGAGATCCTCCACGTCGACGGCGGCATGAGCGCCGGCCACTGACCCGAACCGAACGCCCGATCCGACCGGGAGAACCCCCATGACCAGCACAGCAGACGACGAGACGATCCTCCGCGGGGTCCTCGACCGGTGGAAGACGGCCGTCGACCGGCACGAGCCCGAGCAGGCCGCCGCCCTGTTCACCGAGGACGCGATCTTCCAGGGCCTGCACCCCTACAGCGTGGGGCGGCCGGGAGTCGCGGACTACTACGCCTCCCAGCCGCTCGGCATGACGGCCGACTACCGGATCCTCGAGACGAGACGCCTCACCGGCGACCTCGTCCTCGGCTACCAGAGCGTGGACTTCTCGTTCACCGACCGGCCCACGCTCTCCGTCCACCTCGCGGTCCTGCTGAAGCGGGTGGCGGCGGACTGGCACATCAGCCACTACCAGGTCTCGCGCCTGAGCTGACCGCAGGGCCGACCGCAGGCGACCCCGCGGTCGGCCGTCAGGCAGCCCACGGCCAGTCGGCGTTCCGGGCGGCTTCGAGCAGGGGCACCATCCGGAAAGCCGCGTCCGAGAGTCCGCCGAAGGTGTGACGGTTCGCCTTTCCGGACGGACCGTGGCCCGCTCGGTACCCGGCCAGGTTCCAGGTGTACACCGGGACCCCGGCCGGGACCTGGTCGGTGGGGTCGCCGTGGCGGTTCGCGGCGTACTGCTCGTCGGTGACGATCAGCACCCGGTCCTGACCCCGGTAGTGCGCGCGGATCGCCGAGGTGGTGTCGGTGCCGCCCAGGTCGCCGAAGCGGCCCAGGATCTTCAGCACCGACTCGCCCTTCTCGAACGTCAGGCGCCTGCTGCCGGTGCCGAACTCGACGAGGTCCGCGTCCGCCGCCCGCAGCGCGAGCGCCGTGCCGAAGATCGCCGCCGCGTCGGCCCGGTTGAGCTCCGAGCGGTCCGACAGCCGCGAAAAGAACATCGAGCCCGAGCGGTCGACGAGCACCAGCGTGCGGCCGGGCAGCGCGGGCACATTGGCCAGCGAGTGGCCGAGCGCCTGCTCCAGCGGGTACGCCCAGCGCAGCGAGGGCGCGTGCTGGTAGGCGGCGAGGTACCGGAACGGGAACTGCCGCGAGCGCGCGACCTCCGCCGGGTCGCTGATCTTCGCGGCGACCCGTGCCGCGACCTCGTCGGACACCCCGGCCTGGTCGAAGTTGCGCAGGTTGCGGACCAGCGCCATCGCCCCCATCGACTCAATCACCGCCTCCCAGGCCTCCTTGTCCATCGGCCCCTGCAGCCAGCCCGCCAGCGCCTCCCAGGTCATCCCGGCCGCCGCGAGCCGCTCGGCCCCGGCCGGCGAGACGACCACCGCGCGCCGGTCCTCGACGGGCAGCGCCATCAGCTCGCGGTGCGCGGTCAGGACCCGGTCCGAGGCGGGCGGCACGGCGGTGTCCGGGTGGTGCCGGCGGTCCAGGGCGTACTGGAACAGCTCGCCCTGCCACGGCTTGGCCGGGTCCGGCGCCGCGTGCACGAGGTTGAGGATGTCGCCGAAGCGGTAGCCCTTGGACGCGGTGTCGTACTTCAGCAGCGACTTGCCGCCGTACAGCCGCCGAACGGCGTCGGCGACGCCCCGCTTGACGGGCTTGGGGACGTTGCGGCCGTACACGCTCGTCCAGTAGGCGAGCAGCTCGCCGGGCTCATCGGGCCGCTGCAGCACGGAGTCCACGACCTGCCGGTTCGACGGACCGTCGGTCGCGCCCGCGTCGAGGCGCGCCTTGACGTACTCGGCGGCGCCGACGACCGCGGCCGTACGGAGGTTGCCCGCACCGCGCAGCCAGCCGAGCAGGCCGGCCGTCCAGGCGGGGTCGCTGACGGCGAGCTCCCGCACGAGCTTCGCGAACCGGTCGTCGCGGTCGGCGCCGGACTCGTAGAAGGTCCGCTGGGAGACCAGATCGGAGGCGGCGAGCAGGAAGAGTTCGGAGCGCGCGTCCCGCTCATGGCCGCGGCCGCCCTGGTGGGTGCGGAGCACCCGGCCGGTGGTGGTCACGGGCGAGGTGGGCTGCGCCTTGGTCGCACGGACGTTGAAGCGAGCCATGATGAATTCCCCCCGAATTCAAGAGTGTTCAGGAGAAAGGCACAGCAAAGGGAGGGCGCCCGAGATCAGGGGTCGGCGACGGACTTAGCCAGATGCTCTACCGACTGAGCTACACCGACCCTGAGTCGATGACGGGACTCGAACCCGCGACCGTCCGATCCAATGAAGTAACCGCTGCCTGCGCACCGGGCACCCACCGCATGCTGCGCCTCCCGAGATCAGTTACGGCGGCGGCGTGGATTCTTTGACAGAGAAGTAGCCGCTGCCTTCGCACCGGGAGGTGCGCTGTTCGTGATCTCAATGTAGGAGACGCAGCACGGGCTTCGCGAGCGAATAAGTTCAGCCGCGCTTCTGCCGCTTCCACGGCCCCGTGATCGCCAGCATGATTCCCGGGTCCTGGATGTTGGCGAACAGGGTGTGGCCGTCGGGCGAGAAGGTCACGCCGGTGAACTCGCTGTACTCGGGCTCGTCCGCGGTGCCCATGTTCAGTTCGTTGCGGGCGATGGGGTAGGTGCGGCCGCTGTCGGTGGCGCCGAAGAGGTGCTGGACGCCCTCGCCGTCCTCGGCGATGACGAGGCCGCCGTAGGGGGAGACGGTGATGTTGTCGGGGCCGTCGAAGGCTCCGTCGACGGACGGGTCGGGGTTCACGCCGAGCAGCACCTTCAGGGTCAGCGTGCGGCGCTTGGGGTCGTAGAACCAGACGGCGCCGTCGTGCTGGACGGGGCTCTCGTCACGGGCGTAGGAGGAGACGATGTAGGTGCCGCCGTCGCCCCACCACATGCCCTCGAGCTTGCGGGCGCGGGTGATCTGGCCGTCGGCGAACTGCTTGCGGACCGGCGTCGTCTTCGCGTCGCGGTCGGGGACGTCGATCCAGTCGACCCCGTACACCGTGCCGATCTCCGTGGCCCGGGAGAGGTCGTCGACGAACTTGCCGCCGGAGTCGAAGCACTTGAAGGCCTGGAGGACGCCGGCGTCGTCGGCGAGGGTGCGCAGCTTGCCGCGGCCGTGGTGGAAGCCGGCCGGCGGGGTCCAGCGGTAGAGCAGGCCGTTGGGGCCGGAGGCGTCCTCGGTGAGGAAGGCGTGGCCGCTCTTGGGGTCGATGACGACGGCCTCGTGGGCGTACCGGCCCAGGGCCTTGATCGGCTTGGGGTTCCGGTTGGCGCGGCGGTCCTCCGGGTCGACCTCGAAGACGTAGCCGTGGTCCTTGGTCATGCCGTTCTGGCCGGCCTTGTCCTCGGTCTCCTCGCAGGTGAGCCAGGTGTCCCAAGGGGTGCTGCCGCCGGCGCAGTTGGTGGAGGTGCCGGCGATGCCGACCCATTCGGCGACCTTGTCTCCGGGGCGTACCTCGACGACCGTGCAGCCGCCGGCGGCCGCCGGGTCGTAGACGAGGCCCTCGGTGAGCGGGACGGGGTGCTTCCAGCCGGCGCGCGGGCCCTTGAGCTCGTGGTTGTTGACGAGGAGGGTCGCGCCGCGCGGGCCGCAGAAGGCGGCGGTGCCGTCGTGGTTGGACGGGGTGATCTCGCCGGACTCCAGCTTGGTCTTCCCGCTGTAGGTGATGACGCGGTATTCGAACCCGGCGGGCAGCGCGAGGATGCCGTCGGGGTCGGGGAGCAGCGGTCCGTAGCCGACCCCGTGGCGCCCGGTCGCCGACGCCGAGCGCGACGCGTCGCCGGTCTCTTCGGCGTCCGTGGACGCGAGGGCGTTCGGCGCGGTGGCCAGCGCGCCGACGCTGCCCGCCAGCGCGACCCCGGCTCCGGTGATCGCGGAGGTTCTGGCGAAGTCCCTGCGGGTGAGCGACATGGTGTCTCCTGAGACGGTGGAAGTGCCGTGGAGGGTGGCGAACCTCGGTCCGGCGACACCGTCCCGCCCATGCCTGAACGGGAGTTGAACGGGGGGCGACTTCGGGTGACCCGCTTGCGTGAACCCGTGCAGCCTGCGTGCGGACGCCCCCGAGCCGCCGTCAGCCGCCCTGCTGCGACCGCGCTTTGAAGGCGGCCTTGCGCGCTTCCTTGGCGATGCGCTTGTCCGGGTGCAGGCGGCCCATCGCCTCCAGGACGTCCGGGGTCGCCGGGTGGTCGACGCGCCACGCCGCCGCGAAGAAGCCGCTGTGCTGCTGGGCGAGCCCCTCGACGAGGGCCTGGAGCTCCTCGGAGTTGCCCTCGGCGGCGAGTTGGGCGGCCAGGGTGTCGATGGTGAGCCAGAAGACCAGGTCCTCGGAGGGGGCGGGGACGTCCGCCGCGCCGAGCTCGCTCAGCCACACGCGGGCGAGACCGCCGAGCTCGGCGTCGTCGAGGATCTCGCGGACGGCGGGTTCGGCCTGGGCGCCGACCAGTGAGAGGGCCTGCTGGCAGCGCAGGCGGCGCAGCGGTGCGCCGGGGTCCGAGCCGCGGGCGGCGGCCAGCAGCTCGCGGGCGGCGGCGAGGGGTTCGCGGTGGGCGAGCCAGTACTCGGTCTCGGCGAGCGCGGCGCGTGAGCCGTAGCCGGCGCTGCCGTCGAGGAGGGCGTCGGCGCCCTTGTCGGAGAGGTCGCCGACGGCCGGGGCGTCGAAGCCGGCCTCCAGCAGCCGGGCCCGCAGCCCGTAGAGGCCGAGCGGGGTGAGCCGGACCATGCCGTAGCGGGAGACGTCGGTCTCGTCGACCGGGGCGGCGGGCTCCGCGGCCCCGTCGTCGGGATCGGCCATCAGGGCCTCGTCGACGGGCTGGTAGGCGACGAGGCCGATGGGTTCCAGGAGCCGGAACTGGTCGTCGAGTCGCATCATCGCGTCCGAGACCTGCTCCAGGACGTCGTTGGTGGGCTCGTCCATGTCACCGGGGATGATCATGGAGGCGGCGAGCGCGGGGAGCGGGACGGGGCCGTCGCCGGGGCCGTCCTCGTTGGCGGTCAGCAGGTAGAGGTTGCCGAGCACGCCGTCGAGGAACTCGGCTTCGGCCTCGGGGTTCCAGTCGAGCCGGGAGAAGTCGACCTCGCCGCCCTCGCCCATCGCGTCCATCAGCTCGTCCAGGTCGGGGACGGCGGCGTCGGCGAGCACGGTCTCCAGTGCGCCGAGCCAGACGGCGAGGATGTCGTGCGGGGAGCCGCCGGTCAGCAGGGCCAGCTCCTCGCCGGCCGTGACGGTGCCGGCCTCCTCGTCGACGACCTCCACGAGCCCCGCGTCCACGGCGACCCGCCAGGCCTCGCTCGCGTAGCCGGCGGCGTCCTCCCCGGTCAGTCCGAGCGCCTGCGCGGCGGCCGGCAGCTGTTCCTCCACGAGGGCGGCGCCCGCGTCGACCCGGGTGTCGGGGCCGGCCCAGCGGGCGAGCAGGGCCGCCCGGGAGAGCAACGGCGTGGACAGCGCGTCGCGCGCCAGCTCCGCTTCGGGGTGCAGCCGCACCGGCGGCAGGGGGGAGCTGTCTGACATCGGCTGGTTCTCCTAGGGCGCGTGGTGCCACCGGCCCGCTGGGCACTGGGCCCGCTGGGACACTGGGCCACTCAGCCTAGACGGATATGGACCCATGCCGCCCGGTTCATCTCCCCGTCGGATCGCGTACATGGCTGAAACCTTGACAAGTGGCCTGACCAGGCACGAGATTGACGCGCGTAGAAATCCACTGGACACCTGTTCACCGTATTTTCTGCTCGCGGTATTTTCTACGCGCGTCGCGCGCCGGCCCACCGGTCGCGGCCCCTCGATCCGTGTACCACCCTCGTTCCACCTCGCTCCACCTCGTTCGACTCCGTTCCACCTCGTTCACCCTCGTCCCGGCGCTCACGTACGTCCCCGGAGGGATTCCGTTGCCGAGCAACAAGTCCGCGCGTCTCGCCGCGCTCACCGTCGCCGCCGTCTGTTCCGCGGCCTCCACCGTCGCCCTCACCGCACCCGCGCACGCGGAGACGGTGGCCGTTCACGACATCCAGGGCACGACCCGGATATCCCCGTACGCCGGCAAGGCGGTCACGGGTGTGGCCGGAATCGTCACCGGCGTGCGCGCCTACGGCTCGTCCAAGGGCTTCTGGATCCAGGATCCGAACCCGGACGCCGACCCGGCCACCAGTGAGGGCGTCTTCGTCTTCACCAGCTCCGCCCCGAAGGTCGCCGTCGGCGACTCCGTCACGGTCACCGGCACGGTCTCGGAGTTCGTGCCGGGCGGCGCCGCGACCGGAAACCAGTCGATCACCGAGATCACCAAGCCGACGGTGACGGTCCTCTCCAGCGGCAACGCGGTCCCGGCCGCGACCGTGGTGAACGCGAAGTCGGTGCCGGCCGCGTACACCCCGGCCGGCGACACCGCCGCGAGCAACTCGGTCAACGGTCTCACCCTGCAGCCGAAGAAGTACGCCCTGGACTACTACGAGTCCCTCGAGGGCATGAACGTCCAGGTCGCCGACGCCCGCGTGGTCACCGCGACCGACCCGTTCACCGAGCTGTGGGTCACGGTGAAGCCGCGTGAGAACACCACCCGCCGCGGTGGCACGCTGTACGGCTCCTACACCTCGCAGAACACCGGCCGGCTCCAGATCCAGTCGCTCGGCGCGACGGCGGACTTCCCCGTCGCGAACGTCGGCGACACCCTCGCGGGCGTCACCGCGGGCCCGCTGGACTACAACCAGTTCGGCGGTTACACGCTCGTCGCCCACACGATCGGCACGCTGAAGAGCGGCGGTCTGGAGCGGGAGACGACGCGGAAGCAGAAGAAGGGCGAGCTGGCGGTCGCGACGTACAACGTCGAGAACCTCGACCCGTCCGACGCCACGTTCGAGGAGCACGCCTCCGCGATCGTGAACAACCTGAAGTCGCCCGACATCGTGTCCCTGGAGGAGATCCAGGACGACAACGGCGCGACGAACGACGGCACGGTCGCCGCCGACGTGACGGTCGGCAAGCTGATCGACGCGATCGTGGCCGCGGGCGGCCCGACGTACGACTGGCGCTCGATCGACCCGACGAACAACGCCGACGGCGGCGAGCCGGGCGGCAACATCCGTCAGGTGTTCCTGTTCAACCCGCAGCGGGTCTCCTTCACCGACCGCGCGGGCGGCGACGCGACCAGCGCCGTCGGCGTCACCAAGGTGCGCGGCAAGGCGCAGCTCACCGCCTCCCCCGGGCGGATCGACCCGGCGAACACGGCCTGGGCGAACAGCCGCAAGCCGCTGGCCGGCGAGTTCGTCTTCCGGGGCCGCACGGTCTTCGTGATCGCCAACCACTTCAACTCCAAGGGCGGCGACCAGGCCCTGCACGCGCAGTACCAGCCCGTCGCGCGCAGCTCGGAGACCCAGCGCCACCAGCAGGCGACGCTGGTCAACGCGTTCGTCAAGGACATCCTCGACGTGCAGAAGAACGCCGATGTCATCGCGCTGGGCGACATCAACGACTTCGAGTTCTCCGGCACCGCGCAGCTCCTGGAGAGCGACGGCGCGCTGTGGTCGGCGATCAAGTCGCTGCCGAAGAGCGAGCGTTACACCTACGACTACCAGGGCAACCAGCAGGTCCTGGACCAGATCCTGGTGAGCCCGTCGATCCGGCGCGGCTGCGACTTCGAGTACGACAGCGTGCACATCAACTCGGAGTTCCACGACCAGATCAGCGACCACGACCCGCAGATCCTGCGCTTCGAGCCGTAGGTCCCGGCTCCGGCTCCGGCGCTCAACTGGGCTGGCTGAACACCGCGTTCAGCCAGCCCTGCCATGCGTCCCGGTTCGCCTCGGCGTCGGCGTCCGGCGCGAAGTCGTGGACGCTGACGCCGACCGGCGCGCCCCAGTGGTTGCGCCCGAAGACGCGGATCAGGGCGGTGTCGGTGCGCAGCCCGATGAAGTACGCGTCGCGGTAGTCGAGCACGGCGTCGAAGGCGCGCGGCCCGGTGACGCTCACCCGGTCGCCCACCCGCGCGTCGTCCGCGAGCCCGAGCGCCGGTCCCACGGCGGCGAGGGCGTCGGCCGCGGTGGCTGCCGCGGGGCCGTCGAGCTGGGCGAAGGCCACCGGGCGGGGCGCGAAGTGGACGAGGTACTCGCGCAGGGTGTGCAGGTAGAAGTCGGTGTGCTTGCTCGCGCCGTCGTACTGGTTGTCCCAGTCGTCGACGAAGATCCCGCTGTGCACGTACCGCACCCAGGCACGGCGTCCGCCGTCCCGCGGCTCGACGACGTGTTCGAGCTGGTTGACGCTCTGGACCGAGAAGCCGACGTCCTCGCTGCGGACGGTGAGGTGGTGCGGCGGGTCCCAGGCGGTGACGGTCGAGCCGAAGGCCGCCGTGCCGCCCACCTTGGGCTCCGGGGCCTCCATCGGCCACAGATAGCCGCCGGTGCCGTTCGTGATCGCCTCCCACACCTCTTCGGGCGTGGCGTCGACCTCGAACTCACGGACGATCTCGAATTCCTTGGACATGGTGACTCCTGACTATTCCAACTCTGGTGCTTTGAGCGTGGGATGGACGGCCACGACGATCCGGTGGGCCCGGCCGCCCTCCGCGTCCGGAGCGTCGTACCTGCGCACGAGCGCGGCGACTCCCGCGGTCAACTCCTGGATGAACGCCGCCCGTTCGGCGGCCGAGGCGAAGCGCACCTCGCCGTCGAGCGCATAGGTCGCCAGCCGCTTGTCGGCCTTGGCCGCGCCGGTGATCAGCGAGCCGACGTCCCGCACCAGGCGGGCGCCGAGTGCGAGCAGCCAGCGCGCGGAGAGCTGGTCGCGGAAGCGGTCCGGGTCCGGCTGGACCGCGGCGAGGGCGAGCGGCGAGATCACGTACGAGGCGGCGGTGGCCCGCATCAGCCGCTCGGTGACGTTGCCCTTGCGGCGCTCGCCGGCGAGCTCGACCAGGCCGTGCCGCTCCAGCGCCTTGAGGTGGTAGTTCACCTTCTGCCGCGGCAGCCCGACCTTGCCGGCCAGCATCGCGGCCGACGCGGGCCCGGCCGCCAGCTCGGCGAGCAGCCCGGCCCGTATGGGGTCCAGGGAGACGGCTGCGGCCTCGGGGTCCTCGATCACGGTGACGTCCAACATGCGTCCACCGTCTCACCGAAAACTTTTTTTGTCCAGGACAATCGAGTTTTCGGTTCCCGCCGGGGCCCAGGCGCGGACATCTCAGAACTACTTATCAATACCTGGTAGAAGAATTAAGTAGAGCTTCACCGTGCTGCGGCCGACACTACCCCTATGACGACGAACAGCCCCTTCGGCCGCACCCTCTGCGCGATGGTCACGCCTTTCACCGGCTCCGGCGCGCTCGACCTCGACGGAGCGCAGCGGCTCGCCGACCGGCTGGTGTCGGCCGGCTGCGACGGGCTGGTGCTCTCCGGGACGACGGGCGAGTCGCCGACCACCTCGGACGCCGAGAAGGCGGAACTGGTGGCGGCGGTACGGGAGTCGGTGGGCGACCGGGCGTCGATCGTGACGGGGGTGGGCACGTCCGACACCCGCCACACCCTCGAACTCACCGAGGCCGCCGAGAAGGCGGGCGCGGACGGCGTCCTGGTGGTCAGCCCCTACTACAGCCGGCCCCCGCAGGACGCCCTGGAGGCGCATTTCCGGGAGGTCGCGGACGCCTCCGGGCTGCCGGTGATGCTGTACGACATCCCGGGCCGCACCGGAACCCGGATCGAGCCGGAGACGGTGCTCCGGCTCGCCGAGCACCCCCGGATCGTCGCGGTCAAGGACTGTTCCTACGACTTCCTGGGCGCGCAAAAGGTGCTCGCCCGCACCGGGGTGGCGTACTACGCGGGCTGCGACGAGCACAACCTCGCGCTGTACGCGGTGGGCGGGGCGGGTTACGTCAGCACGGTCGCGAACATCGTTCCGGACCGACTCCGCGCCGTCCTCGACGCGTTCGACGCGGGAGACACCGCCGAAGCCGCCCGACTCCAGCAACGGGCCACCGAGCTCGTGGAGTCGGTGATGTCCTCGGGCCTGCCCGGCACCGTCACCGTCAAGGCGCTCCTGAACGACCTCGGCCTGCCGTCCGGTCCGGTCCGCGCGCCGCTGCGGCCCGCCGACCGGGACACGGTGGGCGGGCTGCGCGCGGTCTACGAACGTCTCGTGGCCTGACCGGCCCGGCCGCCGCTCACGGCCGGGCCCCGGGCGAGGGCCAGTCAGCGGTCCGCAAAGACCGGCGTCCAGCGTCCGAGGGTGTTGTCCTTGGTCGACCGGAAGTCGCTGAGCGGGACGACTTTGTCGCTGTCGAGCGTCACCAGCACCAGCCGATTGTGGAACTCGTCGCCGTCCGCCCCGATGTCCCAGGCGATGAGCGAGGAGTCGTCGGCCCAGGCAAGCAGTATCTGGCCGTGCGTCTCGGTGAGCTTCTTGCCGGTCTTGGGATCCAGGATCCAGGAGGACGTCTTGTACTTCTCGCCCGCGAAGGGACCGGCGAGCTTCTTGCCGTCGGGCGAGAAGTAGGCGGCGCCGTCGACGTACCACTCCACGTACCGCCCGTCGGCGGGCGGGTCGACCTTCTTGCCCTGCCGGTCGTAGTACTGGTAGCCCGGCGCCATGGGCATGCCCGACCAGATGAGGCTGCCGTCTCTGGTGAAGGCGAAGTCCTGGCGGCTGTTGAGGAAGCCGATCTCGCCGAGCTGATGTCCCGTCTTGAACTCGACCTCGCTCCAGGAGCCCTTCCCGGAGGCCACGTCGAAGACGTAGAACCCGGTGCGGGAGGACTCCGGGAGCTCGTACGAGCCCTCGGAGCCCTGCGTCTTGACCCGCAGGTCGGGGTTGGCGCCGTACGTCGTCGCCACGAGCTCGCGGCCGTCGCGGGAGAACGCCAGCCCGCCCACGGCGTGGTCGACGTGGATCCACCGCTTGACCTCGCCGCTGGCCAGGTCGAGCAGGCCGATCCGGCGGACGGGCAGGTTCTGCTCCAGCACGGCGGCGGTCCGCAGGCCCGGGGCGACGGCGACCCACGACCACTTGGCGGTCTTCTCGTACTTCTGCGTCGTCGGGTTCAGCAGCCAGTAGGTGCGCGTCGTGACCGACCGCTGCGCCGTCTGCGGGACGACGGTCGTCGCGTAGTAGGCGGCCAGCGCCGTCCGCCCAGCGGCGATCAGGTCGCGCGGCGGCGACTGGTCCGGGTGGGCGCTGATCCTGGTGGGCTCCGGGACGTCGGCAGGGCGGACGTCGGTCGTGCCGGAGCCCTCCAGCGTGGGCACCGCCACGGCGACGACCACCACGGCGACGGCCGCGGCCGCCACGGTCGCGAACCGCCGGGTGCGGCGGCGCCGGCGCCGGGCGAGCACCCGGTCGGCGAGGCCGAGCCCGGCCGGCTGCTGCTCGTCGGCCTGCTCACGCAGGGAGTCGCGTACGAGTTCGTCGACGTTCACGGGCGCACCTCCACGGGCGAGAAGTCGGGGGACGGCGCCTGCTCGGCGGCCGCCGGGCCGAGAGCGGCCAGTTCCGGTGCGAGGGAGCGCAGCCTGGCGAGGGAGCGGTGGGTCGTGGACCGCACGGTGCCCACGGAGCAGCCCAGGAGCGCGGCGACCTCGGCCTCCGGCAGGTCCTCGAAGTAGCGGAGCACCAGCACGGTGCGCTGGCGCGCGGTCAGCCGGGACAGGGCCGCGCGCATCACCACGCGCAGTTCGGCGGCCGAGGAGGCGTCCGGGCCGGCTCCGCCGTCCGGCGGCTCGGCGACGCTGACCTCGCGCCGGGGCCACTTCAGGCGCCAGCGGCTGATCTGCTGCCGGTAGAGGACCTGGCGTACGTAGGCCTCGGGTTCGTCGATGCGGTGCCAGCGGCCGGCCGCCTTGGCGAGGGCGTTCTGGAGCAGGTCCTCACCGGCGTGCCGGTCGCCGCCGCTGAGCAGGACGGCGGTTCTCAGCAGCGCCGACGACCTGCTGTCCACGAAATCTCGGAAGCTCTCCAGCGCTTCGGCATCCATCGTCACCTTCACTGCTTCCCCCGGGAGCGGACCCGATGTCCGGCCCCTGTGTCCCTTGTGACGCGCGTGGCCCGCTCCCGCTATGCCTGCGCTCCGCGGCGGCGCACAGAAAATTCCGGCGGGCGCCGGTCCGGCTTCCGTACGGTGGCCGCATGAGTCGGCCACTGCTCTATCTCGACGTCGACGGCCCGCTGAACCCGTATGCCGCCAAGCCCACGAAGCGGCCCGCGGGCTATACGACGATCAGGGCGTCCGTGGGCCGGGCGCGGCCGCTGCGGGTCTGGCTGAACCCCGGGCACGGCGCTGCCCTCCTGCGCCTGCCCTACGACCTGTGCTGGGCCACGACCTGGATGGCCGAGGCGAACCGCTGGATCGCCCCGGTGATCGGCCTGCCCGAGCTGCCGTACGTCGACTTCGGCAAGGTGCTGTTCGCCCACCGATCCGACGGCGTCCACTGGAAGACGCAGACGATCGTCGCCCACGCGGCGGGCCGCCCCTTCGCCTGGGTGGACGACGAACAGTCCCCCGCCGACACCTCCTACGTCACCGCCCACCACCCGGCCCCGGCTCTCCTGCATCACGTGAACCCCCGACTCGGCCTCCGCGACGAGGACTTCACCACCCTGAAGGAGTTCGCGGCGGGCCTGCCCGCGTGAACCGGCCCCAAGGGGCCGCATGCCGAAGCGCCCTTCCGCCAAGGGCGAGAGGGCGCTTCGGCGTGCGGGGCGGTCAGTTGTGGCTGTGCAGGATCTCGTTCAGGCCGCCCCACACCGCGTTGTTCGGGCGGGCCTCGACCGCGCCGGTGACCGAGTTGCGGCGGAAGAGGATGTTCGAGGCGCCGGACAGCTCGCGGGCCTTGACGATCTGGCCGTCGGGCATGGTGACACGGGTGCCCGCGGTGACGTAGAGGCCGGCCTCGACGACGCACTCGTCGCCGAGGGCGATGCCGACGCCCGCCTCGGCGCCGATGAGGCAGCGCTCGCCGATGGAGATGATCACGTTGCCGCCGCCGGACAGCGTGCCCATCGTGGAGGCGCCGCCGCCGATGTCCGAGCCGTCGCCGACGATGACGCCCGCGGAGACGCGGCCCTCGACCATCGACGTGCCGAGCGTGCCGGCGTTGAAGTTGACGAAGCCCTCGTGCATGACCGTGGTGCCCTCGGCGAGGTGCGCGCCGAGCCGGACCCGGTCGGCGTCGGCGATCCGGACGCCCTTCGGGGCGACGTAGTCCGTCATCCGGGGGAACTTGTCGATGGAGGTGACCTGGAGGTGCAGGCCCTCGGCGCGGGCGTTCAGCCGGACCTTCTCGATGTCGTCGACGGCGACCGGGCCGAGCGAGGTCCAGGCGACGTTGGCGAGGTGGCCGAACATGCCGTCCAGGCTCTGCCCGTGCGGCTTCACGAGCCGGTGGGAGAGCAGGTGCAGACGCAGGTAGACGTCGTGCGCGTCGAGCGGCTTGTCGTCGAGGGAGGCGATGACCGTGCGGACCGCGACGACCTCGACGCCCCGGCGGGCGTCCGGACCGATCGCCTTCGCCGCGCCCTCGCCGAGCAGCTCCACGGCCTTCTCCGCGGACAGCCGCTCGGTGCCGGACGGACCGGGCTCCAGGGCGAGCGCGGGCGCGGGGAACCAGGTGTCGAGAACCGTGCCGTCGGCGGCGATCGTGGCGAGGCCGGCGGCCACGGCGCCGGTGGTGCGAGGAGCAGTCATATCGGTCATGAGGGCAACCTAACCGGCCGGGGGCCGCAGAGGCCAACCCGCACAGCGGTGTCTCAGCAAGCGGGCCGGGCAACCCCTGCGACCTCGTGAGTTCCGCCGGTGAACCCGGGGAATCCACGGAGGGAACCTACGGAACGAGGCGGGCCAACGCCTCCCGCGCGTAGCGCTCGTCGTAGGGCGTGTCCGTCAACAGCACCTGTAGGCAGATGCCGTCCATCAGGGCGACCAGCGCGCGTGCGGTGAGCGGGTCCGTGCGGCGGACGAGGAGGGCGACGAGGTCGTCGGCCCACTCGGCGGCGACGGGGCGCAGCGCGGGGCGGCGCAGGGCGGCCAGATAGAGCTCGTACTCCAGCTCGACGCCGGTGCGGTCGCCGGCCAGCCATTCGCCGAGCAGTCCGGCCAGTTCGGCAGACAGGTCGACGCGCGTGTCCGCCAGCCCGCCGCGCGCCGCGACCACCTTGCCGAAGCCCTCGTTGGCCTGCCGCAGGGCGGCGATCATCAGCTCGTCGAGGGTGGCGAAGTGGTACGTGGTGGAGCCGAGCGGCACGTCCGCCTCGGCGGCGACCGAGCGATGGCTGAGGCCGGCCAGGCCCTTCTCGCCGACGACTCTGATCGCCGCGTCGATGATCCGCTGCCGCCGTTCGGGGTCGTAGCGGCGGGCCATCAGTGCGCACCCCCGAGGTTCAGTACCACCACTCCCCCGATGATCAGCAGGACGCCCACGACCTTGGTGAGCGTCAGGGACTCGCCGAACAGGGCCAGGCCCAGGACGGCGATGGCCGCGGTGCCCACCCCGGCCCAGATGGCGTACGCGGTGCCGATCCCGACGCTCTTCAGGGTCTGGGCGAGGAGGACGAAGGAGACGACGTAGCCGACGGCCGTCAGCAGCGAGGGCCAGAGCCTGCTGAAGCCCTCGCTGTACTTCATGGCGGTCGTCGCGGCCACCTCGGCGGCTATGGCGCCGGCGAGCGTCAGATATCCCATGCGTACGAGTGTACACAACGATGCGTACGACCGTACACATCGTTGGAGACATCATCGTACACATCGGCACACAACCCGATACGGCCCTTGTCCCAACTGGCCGCAGATTCGAAAGCGTTATGGAAAGCGCTCCCCCAAACGGCTGAATGCGAGCCACAGGTTCCACTACTGTTTCACCGTTCACATACCGGGCCATCGCAGCCGCGGCAGCCGCCAGAAGCGCCGCTGGAGGAACAGCGCATGCCAATAGACAAGTCCCGGCCGTCCCAGGAACAGCCTTGGGAGAACGGCTGGGCCCCGGACAGTTCCCGGGCCCCCGGAACACGACGCCTGTGGTTGGCCGGCGGTCTCGCCGTGGCCACCATCGTGGCGTGCGTGACCGCAATCGCCTTGAACGACAAGCCTGTCGACGACGAGAAGGCGGCCGCCCGCGAGGGACAGACACTGTCGGACGACGAGACCGCGGGCGGACTGATCTCCTTCGCCTCACCGTCCGCGAGCACGTCGCCGACGCCGACGACGGGGAAGAACAGCACCTCCCCGTCACCGAAGACGTCGCCGTCGGCCTCCTCCTCGCCCAAGCCGCAGGGCAGTTCGACGCCGCACGCCCCGACCGCGCCCTCCGCCTCGCCGACGAAGAAGCCGGCCGCCCCCAAGCCGACCTCCATCCGGCGTTCGGTCCGCTCGGTCAACTACCCCGACCGCTACTGGCATGTCAGCAACGGCGTGGTGAGGCTCGACGAGCCGCGTGGCTCGGAGTCCCGCGAGGACTCCACGTTCACCGTCGTCGCGGGTCTGACCGACAGCTCCTGCTACTCGTTCAGGACGTCAGACGGCGACTACCTGCGGCACCGCGACTTCATCCTGCGCGCCGAGCGCAACGACGGCTCCACCCTGTTCAGGAAGGACGCCACCTTCTGCTCCGTGCCGTCCACGTACTCGGACGCCGTGATGCTGGAGTCGGTGAACTACCCCGGCCGCTTCCTGCGCCACCAGAACTTCACCCTGCGCCTGGACCCGTACGGCTACAACACGAGCAGCCGCTCGGACTTCTCGTTCCGCGTGGTGGCGGCCCTCGGCTGAGCCGCATCGAACACGCACGCAGAGGGGCCCCCGGCGTACCTACGCCGGGGGCCCCTCTGTCGCGTTCTCAGACGTTGAACCCGAGCGCCCGAAGCTGCTCGCGGCCGTCGTCCGTGATCTTGTCCGGACCCCACGGCGGCATCCAGACCCAGTTGATGCGCAGCTCGTTGACCAGGCCGTCCGTGGCGGACTTCGCCTGGTCCTCGATGACGTCGGTCAGCGGACAGGCCGCCGAGGTCAGGGTCATGTCGATCGTCGCGATGTTCGCGTCGTCGACGTGGATGCCGTAGATCAGCCCGAGGTTGACGACGTCGATGCCCAGTTCGGGGTCGACGACGTCGTACAGCGCCTCGCGGAGTTCTTCCTCCGAGGCCGGCTTCATCTCAACGGTCTCGCTCATGCCGTGTTCCTTTCGGCGTCGGCTCCGCCCAGGGCCTGGGCCGTCGCGTCCTTCCATGCCATCCAGCTGAGGAGGGCGCACTTGACCCGGGCCGGGTACTTGGAGACGCCGGCGAACGCGACCGCGTCCTCCAGCACCTCCTCCATCGCGTCGTCGGGCTCGATCCTGCCCTTGGACTGCATCAGCTCCAGGAAGGTCTCCTGGATCTTCTGCGCCTCGGCCAGTTCCTTGCCGACGAGCAGTTCGTTCAGGACGGACGCGCTCGCCTGACTGATCGAGCAACCCTGGCCCTCGTAACTGACGTCCTCGATCTTCGTGCCGTCGTACTTCACACGCAGCGTGATCTCGTCGCCGCAGGTCGGGTTCACATGGTGCACCTCGGCGTCGCCATCGCGCAGACCACGCCCGTGCGGGTGCTTGTAGTGGTCCAGGATGACTTCCTGGTACATCGAGTCCAGCTTCACGGTTTCAGCTCACGCCCTTCAGCCGAAGAAGTTCCGTACGTGCTCCAGACCGTCGACCAGAGCATCGATCTCGGCCGGCGTGGAGTACAGATAGAACGACGCTCGCGTGGTCGCGGGAATTCCGTAGCGCAGGCAGACGGGGCGGGCGCAGTGGTGGCCCACCCGGACCGCGATGCCCTGCTCGTCGAGGACCTGGCCCACGTCGTGCGGGTGGATGTCGCCGAGCGTGAAGGAGATCGCCGCGCCCCGGTCCTCGGCCGTCGTGGGGCCGATGATCCGCAGGTCGGGGACCTCGGCCAGCCGCTTCACCGCGTACTCGGTGAGCGCGTGCTCGTGCGCGAGGATCTTGTCCATGCCGATCGCGGACAGGTAGTCGATGGCCGCGCCCAGTCCGACCGCCTGCGCGATCGGCGGGGTGCCCGCCTCGAACTTGTGCGGGGCGGGAGCGTAGGTCGAGGAGTGCATCGACACGGTCTCGATCATCTCGCCGCCGCCGAGGAACGGCGGCAGGTCCTCGAGCAGCTCCTGACGGCCCCAGAGGACGCCGATGCCGGTCGGACCGCACATCTTGTGGCCGGTGAAGGCCACGAAGTCGGCCTGGAGGGCCTGCACGTCCATCGGCATGTGCGGGGCGGCCTGCGAGGCGTCGATGCAGACCAGCGCGCCGACCTCCTGCGCACGGCGGACTATCGCCTCGACCGGGTTCACGGTGCCGAGGATGTTCGACACCAGCACGAAGGAGACGATCTTCGTCTTCTCGGTGATGACCTCGTCGATGTTGGAGAGGTCGAGCCGACCGTCGTCGGTCAGGCCGAACCACTTCAGCTTCGCGCCCGTGCGCTGCGACAGCAGCTGCCACGGCACGATGTTGGAGTGGTGCTCCATCTCCGTGATGACGATCTCGGTCTCGGAGTCGACCCGGTAGGGCTCGTCGGCCCAGCCGAGCATGTTCGCCACGAGGTTGAGCGATTCGGAGGCGTTCTTGGTGAAGATCACCTCGTCGCGGCTGGGCGCGTTGATGAACGCGGCGACCTTGTCCCGCGCGCCCTCGTACAGCGCCGTGGCCTCCTCGGCGAGCACATGCACACCGCGGTGGACGTTGGCGTTGTAGCGCTCGTAGTACTCGTTCAGGGCGTCCAGCACCTGGCGCGGCTTCTGCGAGGTCGCCGCGTTGTCCAGGTACACGAGCTTCGCGCCGTCGTGGACCTGGCGGTCCAGGATGGGGAAGTCCTTGCGGATCGCCTCTGTGTCGAGGAGGCCCGGCAGCTGTGTCACTCGGATGCGCCACCCTTCGTGTAAGCCTCGTAGCCCTCGTTCTCCAGCTTGTCCGCGAGTTCGGCGCCGCCGGACTCGACGATGCGGCCGCCGGAGAAGACGTGGACGTAGTCGGGCTTGATGTAGCGCAGGATGCGCGTGTAGTGCGTGATCAGCAGGGTGCCGACCTCGCCGGTCTCGCGGACGCGGTTGACGCCCTCGGAGACGATGCGAAGGGCGTCGACGTCCAGACCGGAGTCCGTCTCGTCGAGGATCGCGACCTTCGGCCTGAGCAGCTCCAGCTGGAGGATCTCGTGCCGCTTCTTCTCACCGCCGGAGAAGCCCTCGTTGACGTTGCGCTCGGCGAAGGCGGGGTCCATGTTGAGGCGCTGCATGGCCTCCTTGACCTCCTTCACCCAGGTGCGGAGCTTGGGGGCCTCGCCGCGGACGGCGGTGGCGGAGGTCCGCAGGAAGTTCGACACGGAGACACCGGGAACCTCGACCGGGTACTGCATCGCCAGGAACAGGCCCGCGCGGGCGCGCTCGTCGACGGACATCTCCAGGACGTCCTCGCCGTCGAGCAGCACGGTGCCGCCGGTGATCGTGTACTTCGGGTGACCCGCGAGCGAGTAGGCGAGAGTCGACTTGCCGGAGCCGTTGGGGCCCATGATGGCGTGCGTCTCGCCCTGCTTCACGGTCAGGTCGACACCCTTGAGGATCTCCTTCGTGGCGTTGTCGGCCTCGACGGTGACGTGCAGGTCTCGGATTTCAAGCGTTGCCATGGGTGCCTCAGGACTCCTGGGTGAGGGAGACGAGCACGTCGTCCCCTTCGATCTTTACGGGGTAAACGGGTACGGGGCGCGTCGCGGGAAGGCCGGACGGCTTGCCGGTGCGGAGGTCGAAGCTGGAGCCGTGCAGCCAGCACTCGATCTGGCAGTCCTCCACCTCGCCCTCCGAGAGCGAGACGTTCGCGTGGGAGCAGATGTCGTGGATGGCGAACACCTCCCCCTCGGTACGGACGACCGAGACCGGCGTGCCGTCGAGTTCCACCCGCTTCGGGGTGTCCTCCGCCAGCTCGCTCAGTCCGCAGGCGCGTACGAAGGCGGCCATCAGACGGTGGCCTCCAGCTCGGTCTCGATCTTGGCGAGCAGGCGCTCCTCGATGTCGTCGACACCGATCTGCTGGACCAGCTCGGCGAAGAAGCCGCGGACCACCAGGCGCCGGGCCTCGTCGGCCGGGATGCCGCGGGCCATCAGGTAGAAGAGCTGCTCGTCGTCGAAGCGGCCGGTGGCGCTCGCGTGCCCCGCGCCGACGATCTCGCCGGTCTCGATCTCCAGGTTCGGCACGGAGTCGACGCGGGCGCCGTCCGTCAGCACCAGGTTGCGGTTCATCTCGTAGGTGTCGGTGCCCTCGGCCTTGGCCTCGATGAGCACGTCGCCGATCCACACCGCGTGGGCGCCCTCGCCCTGGAGCGCGCCCTTGTAGGCCACGTTCGACTTGCAGTGCGGGGTGTTGTGATCGACCAGGAGGCGGTGCTCCTGGTGCTGACCGGCGTCGGTGAAGTACAGGCCGAAGAGCTCGGCCTCGCCACCGGTGCCCGCGTAGGTGACGCGCGGGTGCAGGCGGACGACGTCGCCGCCGAAGGTGACCACGAACGACTTGAAGGTGGCGTCGCGGCCGATCAGCGCGTTGTGCTGCGCCACGTGCACGGCCTTCTCGTCCCAGTCCTGGACCGAGACGACGGTCAGCTTGGCGCCGTCGCCCAGGAGGTAGTCGACGCCCGCGGCGAGCACGGCGTCACCGGTGTGGTCGATGACGACGACGGCCTCGGCGAAGGCGCCCAGCTCGATGACCTGGTGGCCGTAGGAGACCCCGCCCTCGCCGTGCACGGCGATGCGGATCGGCTCGGTGAGCACGGTCTCCTTGGGGACCGTGATCACACCGGCCTTCTCGAACGCGGAGTACGCCTGGGCGGCGACGCGGTCCACCGGGGCGCCGGCCTTGCCGAGGCGCGGGTCGGCGCGGTCCACGAGCTCGACGGTGACGCCCTCGGGGGCCTCGACGGCGACCTTGACGCCCTCGCCGGCCGCGACGGCGGTGCCGTCGTGCAGCCCGCGCAGCCGCTCCAGCGGGGTGAACCGCCACTCCTCCTCGCGGCCGTGCGGGACCGGGAAGTCCGCCACGTCGAAGGACGGGGGCGCGCTCATGCGCGTGGCGACGGTCGACTCGGCGGCCACCGCGATCGATCCGGCGGTGGTGGAGGACCCCACCGTGGAGTTCTGAGCCTCAGCCATGGCTGTCGTAGTGCTCGCTTTCTGAAGTCAAGAAGTGTGCCGGCAGATGGGCGGGGTCAGCCGACCGCGCCTTCCATCTGCAGCTCGATCAGCCGGTTGAGCTCCAGCGCGTACTCCATCGGCAGCTCCTTCGCGATGGGCTCGACGAAGCCGCGCACGATCATCGCCATCGCCTCGAACTCGGTCATGCCCCGGCTCATCAGGTAGAAGAGCTGGTCGTCGCTGACCTTGGAGACGGTGGCCTCGTGCCCCATGGACACGTCGTCCTCGCGGACGTCCACGTAGGGGTAGGTGTCGGAGCGGGAGATGGTGTCGACGAGCAGCGCGTCGCACAGCACGTTCGACTTGGAGCCGTGGGCGCCCTCGCCGATCTCGACCAGACCGCGGTACGAGGTACGGCCGCCGCCACGGGCCACCGACTTCGAGACGATGTTGGAGGAGGTGTTCGGCGCCATGTGGACCATCTTGGAGCCGGCGTCCTGGTGCTGGCCCTCGCCCGCGAAGGCGATGGAGAGGGTCTCGCCCTTGGCGTGCTCGCCCATCAGGTAGACGGCCGGGTACTTCATCGTCACCTTGGAGCCGATGTTGCCGTCGATCCACTCCATGGTCGCGCCCTCGTACGCCACGGCGCGCTTGGTGACCAGGTTGTAGACGTTGTTCGACCAGTTCTGGATGGTCGTGTAACGGCAGCGGGCGTTCTTCTTGACGATGATCTCGACCACGGCGCTGTGCAGCGAGTCCGACTTGTAGATCGGGGCCGTACAACCCTCGACGTAGTGCACGTACGCGCCCTCGTCGACGATGATCAGGGTCCGCTCGAACTGGCCCATGTTCTCCGTGTTGATCCGGAAGTAGGCCTGGAGCGGGATCTCGACGTGCACGCCCTTCGGCACGTAGATGAAGGAGCCGCCCGACCACACCGCGGTGTTCAGCGACGCGAACTTGTTGTCGCCGACCGGGATGACGGTGCCGAAGTACTCCTTGAAGAGCTCCGGGTGCTCCTTCAGCGCGGTGTCGGTGTCGAGGAAGATGACGCCCTGCTCCTCCAGGTCCTCACGGATCTGGTGGTAGACGACCTCGGACTCGTACTGGGCCGCGACACCGGCCACGAGGCGCTGCTTCTCCGCCTCGGGGATGCCGAGCTTGTCGTACGTGTTCTTGATGTCCTCGGGCAGGTCCTCCCAGGACTCCGCCTGCTTCTCCGTGGAGCGCACGAAGTACTTGATGTTGTCGAAGTCGATGCCGGAGAGGTCGGAGCCCCAGTTGGGCATGGGCTTCTTCTCGAAGAGCCTGAGGCCCTTGAGGCGGAGCTTCGTCATCCACTCGGGCTCGGACTTCTTGGAAGAGATGTCCTTGACGACATCGTCGTTGATGCCGCGCTTGGCAGAGGCACCGGCCACGTCGGAGTCGGCCCAGCCATATTCGTAGTTGCCCAGACCCTCGAGCTCGGGGTGGGCAGTCTCCTCGATGGGGAGCGTCATGCGGGGTTCCTCCCGGCGGTACTTGCAGATGCTTGGTGGGTGGCTGTGGAAACTTTGGGGATGAACGTCGTGCAGACGCCGTCGCCGTGCGCGATGGTCGCCAGTCGCTGGACGTGGGTGCCGAGCAGCTGGGAGAAGATCTCGGTCTCCGCCTCACAGAGCTGCGGGAACTTCTCCGCGACATGGGCGACGGGGCAGTGGTGCTGGCACAGCTGCTCGCCGACCGGTGCGCTGCGCGCCGTAGCAGCGTACCCGTCCGCGCTGAGGGCCTTGGCCAGGGCTTCGGTGCGCTCTTCGGGGGCGGCGGCCTCGACCGCCTTGCGGTACTCGGCGGCCTGTTCGGCGATCCGCGCGCGGGCGAAGGCGACGACCGCCTCCTCCCCGCCCAGGCGCTCCTGGATCCAGCGCAGGGCGTCGGCGGCGAGCTTGTCGTAGGACTGGTCGAAGGCGTCGCGGCCGCAGTCGGTGAGCGCGAAGACCTTGGCGGGGCGGCCGCGGGTCCGCGCTCCGTACACCTTCTGCTCGCGGGCCTCCACGACGTCGTCGGCGACCAGTGCGTCGAGGTGGCGGCGGACGGCGGCCGGGGTGAGGCCCAGGCGTCCGGCCAGCTCGGTCACGGTAGAGGGCCCGTGGTCCAGGATGGACCGCGCGACCCGGTTGCGCGTCGAGCGCTCTCCGGTCGCGAGCTCCTCCTGGGGGGTCCCTGTGCGGGCCTCCCGAGCCTCGCCGACGTTTTTCACAACGCCATTGTTGCGTAATTCCTCGGAGGCAGGCAAGCCGGGCCCTGTCCGCCGGACGGTGCCCTGCGTCACTTAGGCATACCTAATCTGACCTGGGGAAACGATCATTGATCGATCAAACCGGTGGCGTCGGCCCGGCCCGTCCGCAAGACTGCCGGACCATGCCCATACCCTCTCCGACCGGCCCTCTTGTCACCCGCGACACAGTCGCCGCACAGTTGCTCGGACTCGGCGTCCAACCCGGTGAAACGCTCCTTCTGCACTCCTCGCTCAGCTCCCTCGGGTGGGTCTGCGGAGGCGCCGTCGCGGTCGTCCGGGGAGTGCTGGACGCGCTCGGTCCGGACGGCACCCTGGCGGTTCCGACCCAGTCCGGCGACCTGTCGGACCCCGCGCTGTGGAGCAATCCCCCGGTGCCCCGGGACTGGTGGCAGGCGATCCGGGCGTCCATGCCCGTGTACGACCCGCTCATCACGCCCTCCCGCGGGGTCGGGGTGATCCCGGAGACCGTCCGCACCTGGCCCGGCGCCCTGCGCAGCGCGCATCCGCAGACGTCGTTCGCGGCGCTCGGCCCGCGGGCGGCGGAGATCACCGAGGGCCACGCGCCCGACTGCCGGCTCGGCGAGCGCAGCCCCCTGGCCCGTCTGGAGAAGCTGGGGGCGCGCGTCCTGCTCCTGGGCGCGGGCTACGACGCCTGCACCAGCTTCCACCTGGCCGAGTACCGGATCCCGTCCCCGCAGGTCACGGTGGGCCGGCCGGGGCAGGACGGCTGGGAGGCGGTGCCCGAGGTGTCGATCAGCTCGGACCGCTTCGACCAACTGGGGCATGACTTCGAACGCGACCGTGCCGTCGTGCGCGGCCGGGTGGGCGCGGCCGACGTACGGCTGTTTCCGGTCGCGGACGCCGTGGCCTACGCCGAACGATGGCTGCCGCTGCACCGGTCCCGCGAGGAGGAGCTCTGAAGGCCGGTTTCGACGGCGGGCTCGAGGACGGATTTCGAAAGCGCCCGCCCCGGCCGCCGTCGCGCATGGCCACTTCCCGTACCCCCTGGTCCGAGCCCCCGCCCGCGAACCTAGACTCTTGAGCCATGCGAAGTGAGCCTGTCGTACGGGTCCAGGCCCTGGTGAAGCGGTACGGGACGAAGACCGCGGTGAACGGCCTCGACCTGACGGCCGGGCCGGGCGTCACCGCCGTCCTCGGACCCAACGGCGCCGGCAAGACGACCACGATCGAGACCTGCGAGGGGTACCGCAAGCCGGACTCCGGCGCGGTGTCCGTCCTAGGCCTCGACCCGGTGCGACAGGCCGCCGACCTGCGCCCCCGGATCGGGGTGATGCTCCAGTCGGGCGGCGTGTACTCCGGTGCGCGGGCCGACGAGATGCTCCGGCACGTCGCCCGGCTGCACGCGCACCCGCTGGACGTCGACGCCCTCGTCGAGCGCCTGGGCCTCGGCTCCTGCGGCCGCACGACTTACCGTCGCCTCTCCGGCGGCCAGCAGCAGCGCCTCGCGCTGGCCATGGCCGTCGTCGGCCGCCCCGAGCTGGTGTTCCTGGACGAGCCGACGGCCGGCCTCGACCCGCAGGCCCGCCGCGCCACCTGGGACCTGGTACGGGACCTGCGCGCGGACGGCGTCTCGGTCATCCTGACCACCCACCACATGGACGAGGCCGAGCAGCTCGCCGACGACGTCGCGATCATCGACGCGGGCCGGGTCATCGCCCAGGGCTCGCCCGAGGAGCTGTGCCGCGGCGGCGCCGAGAACACCCTGCGCTTCACCGGCCGCCCCGGTCTCGACGTCGCCTCGCTGCTCAAGGCCCTGCCCGCCGACAGCTCCGCCGCCGAGCTGACCCCGGGCTCCTACCGGGTCAACGGCAAGGTCGACCCGCAACTGCTGGCCACGGTCACCTCGTGGTGTGCGCAGCACGGGGTGATGCCGGACCGGATCTCGGTCGAACGGCACACCCTGGAGGACGTCTTTCTGGAGCTCACAGGCAAGGAGTTGCGTTCATGATCCCGGCTCACACACGGATCTGCCGGGGGTCCGGGGGTCGTCCCCCGGGAAGGCACAGCCTTGAGCTGACCGGCAAGGAGCTGCGCTCGTGACCGCCACCGGCGCCTACACCCCCCGGCCCGGCGCGGCCCCCCTCCCCCGCATGATCGCGACGCAGGCGGCGCTGGAGACGAAGATGCTCCTGCGCAACGGCGAGCAGCTGCTGCTCACCGTCGTGATCCCGGCGCTGCTGCTGGCCCTGTTCGGCAGCGTGGACATCGTCGACACCGGCGCGGGCGAGGCGGTGGACTTCCTCGCCCCCGGCATCCTCGCGCTCGCCGTGCTGTCGACGGCCTTCACCGGGCAGGCCATCGCGACCGGCTTCGAACGCCGCTACGGGGTGCTGAAGCGGCTCGCCGCCTCGCCCCTGCCCCGCTGGGGTCTGATGACGGCGAAGACGCTGTCGGTGCTGGTCACGGAGATCCTCCAGGTGATCCTGCTGACCGCGATCGCCTTCGCGCTGGGCTGGGACCCGCACGGCAACCCCTTGGCCGTCCTGCTCCTGCTCGTCCTGGGCACTGCCGCCTTCTCCGGCCTCGGGCTGCTGATGGCCGGCACCCTGAAGGCGGAGGCGACGCTGGCCGCGGCCAACCTGGTCTTCCTGCTGCTCCTCGTGGGCGGCGGGGTGATCGTCCCGCTCGACAAGTTCCCGCCCGCCGCGCAGGACGTGCTCGGCCTGCTCCCGATCACCGCCCTCTCCGACGGCCTGCGGGACGTCCTCCAGCACGGCGCGGGCATGCCCTGGGGCGACCTGGGGATCCTGGCCGTGTGGGCGGTCGTCGGACTCGCGGCGGCGGGGAGGTTCTTCCGCTGGGAGTAGCCACGGGCAGCGGAGACCGGCGACACGGGGGACCCTCGTGAAAGCGTGCACAAGCGGCCGCCTACGATGGGACGCGTGCCAAAAGTGACCCGCGCCGACGCCGTAGCCGCCGTGCGCAACCCCCTCGTCTTCATCGCCGCACGCTGGACCCCCACACCCCGGACGGTTCAGCGGGCGGCCCTCTTCGCGCTCGTGATGTCCGTGGTCATCGTGGTCACCGGCGGCGCGGTCCGGCTCACAGGCTCCGGCCTGGGCTGCCCGACCTGGCCGAAGTGCACCGCCGACTCGCTCACCGCGACCAGCGCGATGGGCTTCCACGGCGCCATCGAGTTCGGCAACCGCATGCTGACGTACGTGCTGTGCGCCGCCGTCGGCTGGGCGATCATCGCCGCGCGCTCGGAGAAGCCGTACCGCCGGAGCCTGACCCGGCTGGGCTGGGCGCAGTTCTGGCTCGTGATGGGCAACGCGGTGCTCGGCGGGATCGTGGTGCTCGTCGGCCTCAACCCGTACACGGTCGCGGCGCACTTCCTGCTCGCCTCGGCGCTCACCGCCGTCGCCACGCTGATGTGGCAGCGCACCCGGGAGGGCGACGGGACGCCCAAGCCGTTGGTCGGCGCGTCCGTGCAGCAGCTGGTGTGGTTCCTGGTCGTCGCCTCGGCGCTGCTGATCGCCGTCGGCACGGTGGTCACCGGCTCCGGTCCGCACGCGGGCGACTCCAGCGAGGTCGAGCGGATGCCGCTGGACTGGGAGACTGTGGCCAAGCTGCACGCCGTGCTCGCCTGGATCGTCGTCACGCTGACCTTCGCCCTGTGGTTCGTGCTGAAGGCGGTCGACGCCCCCAAGGGCCCGCTGGACCGCACCCGGGAGCTGTTCCTGGTCCTCCTCGCCCAGGGCGCCATCGGCTACGTCCAGTACTTCACGGACCTCCCGGAGGTCCTGGTCGGCGCGCACATGTTCGGCTCCTGTCTGGTGTGGATCGCGGTGCTGCGCGTGCTGCTGGCGTTGCGCGAACGCCCCCTGACGACGATCGACCTGCCGGGCCCTGCGACCGAGGCGACGGTCGGCACGCGCGCGTAGACCCGCGCCTGCGTCAGGCTCACGTGCTTCAGCCTTACGTACTTCAGCCGTACGTGCTTCAGCCGTACGTCTTGACGAGGTCGTCGATCGCCGGGCCCAGGTAGCCCCGGGTCAGTTCGCCTCTGCGGCGCGGCCAGTTCTCGGCGGCCTCCATGGGCCGCCCGTACCGGCGCCGCTCGATGTCCTCGACGACCTCGACCGGCGCCCCGAGCCCGGGCAGCACGTCCAGCGCCCCCCCGCTTGGAGACGAGCCGGCCCTCGCGCAGGGTGACGGCGGCGCGGGCGTACGTCAGCATTCCCAGGTCGACCCAGACGTCCCGGTGCCAGAGGTGGGCCCTGTCGAGCGCGGGCCGCCAGAAGTCCCGCTGGTCGCGGACGACGAAGTCGCCGAGTTCGCGGTCCGTCACCGGTGGCAGCAGGGCGCGGGGCGACCGCCCGTGCAGCACCCGGCCGAAGTCGTGCAGTTCGCGCCGGGTCACCGGGGTGACGGGCCGCCGGAACAGCTCGCCGTGGGCCCACGTCAGGTGCCGCCGCCCTGGCTCTGCCGCCCTGGCGGGGGTCAGGTAGGTGCAGTGCAGCTGCGGGGCGAGCGGCTCGCCCCGCAGCCGGGCGTGCAGCCGGGCCAGATCCCACACCGCGCGCGGCGTGAGGGGCCCGGCCGGCATCGCGACGAGGTCCAGGTCGCTGCGGCCCTCCTGGTAGTCGCCCCCCGCGAGCGAGCCGTGCGCCCATACGGCGACGGGGCCCGGGCGCGACAGCTCGGCGAGCCCGGTCAGTGCTGCCAGGAAGCGGTCCAGCAGGGCGTTCGTGCGGGTCGTCATCCGCCCAGTCTGTACAGCTCACTCCAGCCCGTACACCCTGCGCGCGTTGCCCGCCGCGATCAGGCCCGCCACCCGCTGGGCGTCCGTCAACGACCACGCGCCCTCCGCGACCCAGGTGCCCAGCACCCGGGCGAGGGCCTCCCGGAACAGCCGCGCGGCGACCACATGCAGCTCGGGCAGCCCCTGGGCCCCGCTGGAGAACAGGATCTTGCCGAAGGGGGCCAGTTCCAGGGTCTCCGCGAGGATCGTCGCGGCGCGGGCGCCGGTCCGTACGAGGGCCGCGCCGGAGTCGGCGTAGACGTGCGAGAAGACTCCGGCGAGGTGTGCGGCGTGCCGGTGGTACGGGTAGCCGTGCAGCAGGACGAGGTCGGTGCCGAGGCCGGCGGTCGCCCGGACGAAGTCGGTGAGCAGGACGGGGTCGGTGCGGTCGATGCGCGCCCCCGGCGCCCCGAGCCCCGCGTGCAGTTGCAGCGGCAGGCCCGAGGCGACGGCGATCCACAGCAGGTGCCGCAGCAGCACCGGGTCGCTCAGCTCGCCGCCGACCCGGCGGGCGGCCAGCCAGCGGCCCGCCGCGCCGCGCACCTCGCCCGGGCCGGGCGGCTCGGGCGCGAGAGCCAGACCGTGCCGGACACCGGCGACGGAGGTGAAGGCCACGGCGTTCACGGCGGCCGCGTGGACCGCCTCGGCGAGGTTGGCGAGGAAGGACTCGACGGTGCCGGAGGTGTCGGCGACCTGCTCCGCGAGGAGTTCCAGGCGCACGATCTCGCGGGCCTCGGCAGCGCCCGCGGAGGCCAGCTCGCCCGGTCCGGTGAGGTCGCCGGGCAGCCCCGTGTCGACCAGGTACGTCGTGATGCCGCTGCCGCGCAGCAGCCGGCGGCCCGCTTCCAGTACGCCGAGCTCACGACGCCGGGCGAGATAGCGGGCGGGCGGCGAGTGCGGTTCCAGGCCGAGCAGCGGGGGGCACCAACGGCGTACCGCGAACCCCGTCTGGGTGTCGAAGAGCGTCGTGCCCGGGGCGGGCGGGCCCTCGGTGCGGGCCAGCTGGGCCTCGAACGTGCCGAGACCCAGCTCCGTTCTCAGGACACCGTGGCAGTACTGGTCCACCAAGGACGGCGTTTCGATCATCCGGACTCCCCGGGCGCTGGACCACGTCGCTTCCACGGGGCCTAACGGGTGACCGGGGTGTCAGGTGTTGCTGTGCAGCCGTTTGTTGCTGCTCAGCCGTTCTTCGGTCCGCCGACCTGGATGCCCGCCATCCGGGTCCACTCGTAGCGGCCCGTGGTCACCTTCGACGCGAACTCGCCGTCGAAGGACTCGTGGACGGTGATCCCGGCCTTCTCGACGGCCTTCTCGGCGACCGCGACCGAGGGGGCCACCAGGTCGCCCCAGCCGCCGTCCTCGCCGACGAGGACGATCCGGGCGCCGCGCTCGCCGATGTACGCGACCTGGCCCTCGGCCCCGCCGTGCTCCTTGGAGAAGGCGCTGATCTGCTTGGCGAGCCGCGCCGCGGTGCGCTCGGCCTTCTCGTCCTGCTTGGTGTCTGCCATGGCCAGGATGCTACCGACGGGTAGAACGAACGGCGACGGCCGGGGTGCGTGGCCTTGACCACGCACCCCGGCCGTCTCGCCGCACCGAGGGGCTCGCCGCAGGAGAGGCGCCGACTGTGCCATCTCATGACATCGGCTCCTCGCTGTCAGGCTCGGCGGGCGTGGGACGCGAGGCGATCGGCGAGCTCGATGACGAGGTCGCGCAGTTCAGCGGGGCGCTCGATGACGAACGGCCGGTCGAGTGAGGCGAGTACCGGGGGCAACCAGTCGAGCCGCTCCGCCCGCAGCTCGACGCGCAGCCAGCGTTCGGTTGCCCGGTCCTCGCCTGCCGCCGGCTCGCGCTCCTCCAGGCTCGCGACGCCGGCGGGAAGGCGGGCGCGGATCTGCTCGACCGTCCCGTGGATCCGCAAGGTCACCTCATGCCGGTACTCAGCCGTGGCGAATCCTGACAACACGCGCTGTGCCGGACCGGGACCCGCCGGCGCTTCGAATGAACCGGGCAGGGTCCGCGCGTCTGCGATGCGATCGAGCCGGAGGGTTCGGTCCTCGCCGATCCGGGCGTCCTTGCCCGTGACGTACCACCGGCCCGAATGGGCGACGATCCCGTACGCGTGCAGTGTGCGTTCGCTGCGCCGTCCGTCACGGTCGGTGTAGCGGATCGAGACCGGCCGGCGGTGGCGCACCGCATCGGCGATGGTGAGCAGGACCCCGGCGTCCGGGGTGTCGAACTCTCCGGGCTGTTCCGTGAAGGCGAGGGATTCCAGGAGTGCGTCGAGCCGGCGGGCGATGTGCTCGGGCAGCACCCTGCGGATCTTCGCCGATGCCGTCTCGTTTGCCGTGCGCTGCGTCGTTGTCAGCCCTGCCCGGCGGCCGGCGACCAGACCGAGCAGGACGGCCAGCGCCTCGTCGTCGCTGAGCATGAGCGGAGGCAAGCGGTACCCGGGGGCGAGCCGGTACCCGCCGTAGCGGCCGCGCACCGATTCCACGGGCACGTCGAGGTCGATCAGCTGGTCCACATACCGCCGCACGGTGCGCCCTTCGACGCCGAGCCGGCCGGCCAGTTCGGCCACCGTCCGGGTGCCGCCCGACTGCAGCAGCTCCAGGAGTGTCAGCACGCGGCCAGTGGGTCGAGGCATGTGCACAACCTAGCGCGAATACAGGACCGATTCTGTCCACTATTTCTCCTAGCCTGCGACGTGCACGCCTCCAGCACAGCCAAGGAGATCCCATGGACTTCGTCTCGATCCGCATCATCACCAGCGACGTAGCGCGCCTCGTCGAGTTCTACGAGCGAGCCACAGGAGTGCGGGCGACGTGGGCCACCGAGGACTTCGCCGAACTCAAGACCCCGGGCGCCACCCTCGCGATCGCCGGCACCCGCACCGTCCCGCTGTTCGCCCCGGGCTCTGCCCGCCCGGCGGACAACCACAGCGTGATCACCGAGTTCCTCGTCGACGACGTGGACCGCGTTCACCAGAACCTGACCGGCTTCGTCACCGACTTCGTCACCGAGCCGACCACGATGCCCTGGGGCAACCGGTCGCTGCTGTTCCGCGACCCCGACGGCAACCTCGTCAACTTTTTCACCCCCGTCACCCCGGCGGCTGTCGAAAAGTTCGCACGCTGACGCCACGCACAGCCGCTCACGCGGGAGCCCTGAGATCCCAGGGCTCCCGGTGAACGCGGCCACCGAGTCCAGGAGCGCCACCAGCGGGGGCACGGGAACGCACCGCTGCCCCCGAAGGACGTCTGCGCTTGTGCCTGCGGATCGACGCCTGACGTCCGATCGCACACGTCGCTGCGGAAGCCGGGATCTCCCGCCGCTGCCTGGCCAAGTGGTACGCCCGCACCCGCGGACATCCCGCAGCAGCTCGCCTTCGAGGACTTCGCGCAACCAAGGTCCCGAGACACCCCAGCTAGTGCCGCGGCAGGCAACGTTTGCCCGTCAAGGAGCGGCGTCCGGTGCGTGCTCTCGGTGTGCCGGCCGGAAGTCCTCGTACTGGACGTAC
>NZ_JBFAKW010000100.1:0-35269 GCF_040655955.1 Streptomyces sp. NPDC050263
CTCGTACTGGACGTACTTGGGCTTTCGGCCGGTGCGGCGAGAGTGCGTGCCGGGCGTCGCGACGGGGCGAACGTTGCCTGCCGCGGCACTAGGTGCGTGAACGGGTTCCGGGGGGACGTCAGTAGACGTCCAGGAACACCTTGAGCACGCTCACGTACCGGTTGGCCGCGGAGTAGAGGTAGTCGGGCAGCCAGCGCGGGCCGTCCTGCTCCTCCACCTCGGTGATGAGGTTCGTGCCGTACCGGTTGCCGGCCGCGGCCAGCAGCGCGCGGCGGGCGGAGTTGGCCAGGACGTGCGCGGCCTGCTTGGTCGGGCCGTACACCTCCAGCTCGATCAGCGGCTGGTCGACGTGCAGTTCGCCGATCCACGCGCCGCCCCGCCGGTTGACGAGGACGGCGGCGGTCGTGCCGTCGAAGTTCTCGGGCGGATCGACGGCGACGTGCGCCGTGGAGAGCGCCGAGTCGGCCTCCAGGATGTCGACGACCAGGGCCTCGACGTCCGGGAAGGCACTCGGTGGGGTGGGTGTGGTCATGCCGGGTCACCTCGCCGGGAAGAAGGGGAAGTCGCCGGGCGGGCGCCGCGCGGGGGCGGGGAAGGGGAGGCGCGCGGCGCCTCGGCCCGGCGTACGGCGACGGGTGCGGCCCGCTCGGGGCTCGCGGGCACAGCTCCGCCGCTGCACCAACTGTGACAGAGGAGCGTGCGCGCACGCAACTAAATCGGCGAGGAAGTTGTGGAAGGAGGTGCGGGAGGGGCGAGAACGCAGGTCAGGAGGGGGGTCGGGTGCGCGCGGGGGAGTGGGGGTGGGAGGGACGTGGGGGTGCGTGGGGGGTGTGGGGGTGCGTGGGGGTGCGTGAGGGGTGTCGGGGACGTGGGGGACTTGGGGGACGTGGGGGACATGGGGCGTCGAACCGAGCTCCCGTCGGCCCACGGGCGCTCGTCGATCGGAACCGCTTGCGGAACGGCTTGCGGTCGGCCTGCGGATCAGTCGATGGAGGCGGGCACGCCCACCGCCGTCTCCAGCAGGGCTCGCGGATCCTCACGCATCGGTGTCACGTGCGCCGCGCGCGACCCCTGGGGGGACGGCGAACCCTGCGTGGCCTCCGCCTCGCTCGGGAGGAACTGCTCCACGACCCTGACGAACATCTCCCGTCGGTCGGCGGGCACGCCCAACAGGTCGGCGACCTCCTCCAAGGTGGGGCGGCGGCCGAACTCCGCGCTGGGCGCGGGGGAGGCCAGGTGGTCGTGGGGGTCGGCCAGTTCCTCCGCGGTCAGCCGACCGGAGCGGATGAGCATGTCGCGGACCGGCACACCGAGCACGCGGGCGAGCCGGCGGGTGGTCTCGAGGTCCGGCATGCTCTGCCGCTGAAGCAGACGGGTGACGGCGGCGCGGTGCACGCCCGCCTCGTCCGCGATCCTCGACTTGCCGCCGCCGCGTGGACTGTCGATGTCGTAGCCGCGTTCGCGCATGAGGTCTTCGACCCACGCGGCGAACGCGTCCAAGCCCTGGTTGGTCATTGTCCTTCTCTCTTCCTTCGGGGTGGGCAAGAGTTTAGCTTGCTTGCGCGCGCGGAATTACGTGCTCTCGGGCAAGCACTGAGGAAAATTCGCGCCGTTCGTGGAGATTTGAAGGATGCGGCGGAGGTTGACCATCCGGAAATTCGTTGCGGGCGCGCACGCAATCTGTAAGTCTGGGGAGACGTTCACTCAGCACGGCTCGTTCACGAACCCAGGGGGGTCCCATGTCCATGCCCGAAACGAGTTCCCGCCCGCCTGCCTCAACCGATCGCTGGCAGTCCGCGGCAGCCTGCACCGGGCTCCCCCCGCGGATCGTCTTCGCCAAGAAGGCCAAGGACGCCGCCCCCGCGCTCCGGGCCTGCGCCGACTGCCCCGTGCGCCGCGCCTGCGAGGATGCCGTGGCACCGGCCGAGAGCGGGTTCGACGGCGTCTGCGGCGGCCGTCTCTGGCGCTCGGGCCGCCCGGTCCCCGTCCCCGCGCAGCTCCCGCCCCCGGCCCTGGCCGCCGTCCTCGCCCACCTCCCGGCTCAGGGAGGCACCCGTGCCTGAAGCACGCGAGGAGCGGGGCGACCGCGAGGACCGCGCCGGGCGGGCCGACCGCGCCGAGCGCCCCACCGCCCAGGCCGCCCTCTGGATCAGCACACTTCTCCGGCAGTTCCCCGAGCTGTCGACGGAACTGGTCCCGGGCCGCACCACCCCCGCCCCCCGCCCCTCCGTGCCGCGCCCCCCGGCCGACCTCGGCGCCCGGCTGCGCGAGGAACGCGAGGAACAGCTCCTCCTCCAGCAGCGCCACGGCCTCGTGGCCCCCGGGCACGGCGCGGCCCCGCTCCGCCTGCACGTCTCCGACGCCATCCGGGACATCACCGACGGCGTGCTCGAACTGGAGGAGGCCGTACGCGACCGGCTCGGCCTGTCCCGCCCGCGGCGCGCCCCCGTGCCCGAGCGGCTGCGCAGGATCGCGTCCCTCCTCGACCGGATCGCCGCCGATCCCGTCCTGGCCGCGCATGTGCGCGACGAGACCCGCCGGATGGCCCGCCGCTGCGCCCGCGCGCTGGGCGACACCGAGACCGTCGTACGGGTCGCGGGCCGCTGCCCCTGGTGCGACTCCGTCTCCCTGCGGGCCTTCCCCGACCGCGGGGCCGTCCTCTGCGTCAACCCCGCCTGTCGCTGCCCCGAACCGGACTGCGGCTGTCACGACGACCCGGCCTACCGCCACACCTGGGACGAGGGGGAGTGGGCCCGAGCATGAGCGACCCCGACCGCCCCACCCTCATCCCCGGCCCCCTCGCGGCGCAGGAGGTCGGGGTGGCCCCCGCCACCATTCGCAAGTGGGTCCAGTTGGGTCACCTCAAAGCGGCCGGCAAGGCGGGACGGGCCCAGCTCTTCCGGCTGGAGGACGTCTTCGCCGCCGAACGCGCGGCCCGCCGAGCGCGCTGACCCGGCGCCGTCCGCCGTTCACCGTCCGCCGTCCGCCGTCCGCCGTTCACCGTCCGCCGTCCGCCGTTCACCGTCCGCCGTCCGCCGTCCGCCGTCCGCCGTCCGCCGTCCGCCGTCCACCGACCGGCTTCCACAGAACCGACGTTCACGGAACCGGCATCTACGGAATTCCCAACTCGAAGATCACATAGTGCGCGTACCACCCCGACGCCACCGCCGCCGTCGCGAAGAACACCGCCAGGCTCGGCCACTTCAGCCGGCTCATCGCCGCCGCCGGGGCCAGCAGCAGCGGGAAGACGGGCAGCAGATACCGCCCGGTGTTGCCGAACATCTGCTGGGTGCCCAGCACGGTGATCACACTCGCCAGTGTGTACGCGACCAGCACCAGCGGCGGCTTCTTGCGCAGCATCAGCGCGATCAGGAAGGGCAGCGCCAGCACGATCTGCACGCCGAGGAGGTCCGGGACGGAGAAGGCGAACAGGTAGTTGTTGTGACCGACCGCCGTGTTGCCGAGCACGTCCAGCGTGTACTTGCCGAAGTCGAAGTAGTGCGCCCAGCCCTCGCGCTGGAGCGTGAAGTACGCGGTGAGGTCGCCGGAACTGAGGCCGACCCAGGTGATGTAGGTGAGCAGACCGAGCGGCGCGGCGACCATCGCGTACACGGGCCCCGACACCCCGTGCTCGCGCCTGCTCTCCCGCCGCGCCAGGGTCACGATCGCGGCCAGCCCGACCGCGCCGATCAGCGCGGCGGAGGTCGGCCGGTTGAGGCCGGCCGCGAAGGCGAGCAGTCCGGCCGCCACCCAGCGGCGCTTCATCACGCAGTAGCAGCACCAGGCGGCTATGGCGACGAACACCGACTCCGAGTAGACCGCCCACTCCACGCCCGCGCCGGGCGCCACCGCCCACAGCCCGGCCGCGATCGTGCCCGCCCGCACCCCGGCGAGCGTCGAGATCACCGCGTAGATGCCGGCGGCGGCGACGAAGGAGGCCAGGACGGACACCAGGATCCCGGAGCCGTACAGACCCAGCCCGGTGATCTCGGACGTGCCCCGGATCAGGCCCGGGTAGAGCGGGAAGAAGGCGACCGAGTTCTGCTTGACGGTGAACAGCCCGCCCGGGCCGAGCGGTTCCAGGGGGCCGGGGTCGTACCCCTTCTCGGCGACCTGGAGGTACCACCAGCCGTCCCAGGTGGCGAGGACGTCCCACCAGTGGGCGCCGCCGCCGAAGCGCGGGTTCTTCTTCTGGTAGTCGTCGGCCGACTCCAGGAGCCAGGCGAAGACGGTCAGCCCCACGAGCTTGGTGACGCCGTAGAGAAGCAGCGGGGCGAGGTACGGTCGTACACCGTCCGGCACGGTGAGGCGGGGCGGTTTCCGCGACCGCTTCTCCGGCCCGTCGTCGGGCGCGGCGGAGCCCGTCGCCGTCTCGCTGGAAGCCGTGCTCATGGCTGGGGTCCCCCTCGGCCGATCGCCGGACGCCCAGGGCGGCACCGCGGTCCGGACGATCGTGATGATCGTGAAGCCTGGTCAAAAGAGTTGGTCACGAGTGTGGTCATAAGATCGCAACAGCGTCGCACATGTGCGTCACAGCTTGGGGGAGGGCGGGTGGCCGAAGCGCCGAAGACCGCGGCCGCGGAACAGGTCCTGTCGGTTGGCCCGGCGGTGGTCCTGTCCGTCGTCATACCCATGTACAACGAGGAAGAGGTACTCCCCGCGCTGGTCAGTCGGTTGCGCCCGGTCCTCGCGGGCCTCGGCGCGGCCTACGAGGTGGTCGCCGTGGACGACGGCAGCACCGACCGCACGGCCGAGCTGCTGGCCGCCTTCCGGCTCGGCTGGCCGGAACTGCGTGTCATCGGCCTGCGCCGCAACTCGGGCCACCAGGCCGCCCTCACCGCAGGCCTGGACCGGGCGGCCGGCGCCTATGTCGTCAGCATCGACGCCGACCTCCAGGACCCGCCCGAGAAGATCACCGACATGCTCGCGCTGGCCCGCGGCGAGCATCTCGACATCGTGTACGGCATCCGCGCGGACCGGGCCAGCGACAGCGGCTTCAAGCGGTGGACGGCGGGCCTGTACTACCGGCTCGTGCGCCGTCTCGCCGGACCGTCCGTGCCCGCCCACGCCGGTGACTTCCGGCTGCTCAGCCGGGCCGCCGTGGACGCCCTGAAGGCCCTGCCGGACCAGCAGCGCGTCTACCGCCTCCTGGTGCCCTGGCTGGGCTTCCCCAGCGGCGAGGTCACCTACGAGCGCGCACCGCGGCCGGCCGGCCAGAGCAAGTACCCGCTGGGCCGGATGATCCGGCTGGCCGTCGACAGCGTCACGGGCTTCTCGGCGGCGCCGCTGCGCATCGCGACCTGGCTGGGCGGCTTCGCCTTCCTGGTCTGCCTGGGGCTGATGGCCTACACCCTGAGCGCCCACGCCTTCCAGCACACCGTCCCCGGCTGGACGTCCCTCTTCATCGGCGTGCTGTTCATCGGCGCGGTCCAGCTGATCTGCGTGGGCCTGCTCGGCGAGTACGTCGGCCGCATCTATACGGCCGTACAGAACCGTCCGACGTACTTCATCGGCCACGACACCGCGACAGGACCGGCGCAACCGGCGCAACCGGCGCAACCGGCGCAACCGGCGCAACCGGCAGAACGGGAAGGCTCCGCGGACGCCGCCGCTCTGGTAGCACAAAGGTCGAGGCAGCGCTCGTGAACCGCTCGTAAACCTCCGGCGTGTCGATCGCTGAGCTTTTGTTTTGACCGGAGTCAGTGCGCTAGGTACGCTCAGACCTTGTGCCTGGGGTGTGCCCTGGCCCTCGTGCGTGTCTTCAACCGCACATGGGGCCTAAGGAGCGGCCACCGCAATCTGTGCCTCTTTTCGCTTCGCGGCGAAAGTCCGCCGGATTCGACACACCCGACCGCGTGGGTCGGCGATGTTCCAGGTTAGCTGTACAAATCGGCACACAGAAACCGGAGAAGTAGTGCCTACGATCCAGCAGCTGGTCCGTAAGGGCCGGCAGGACAAGGTCGAGAAGAACAAGACGCCCGCACTCGAGGGTTCTCCTCAGCGCCGCGGCGTCTGCACGCGTGTGTTCACGACCACCCCGAAGAAGCCGAACTCGGCCCTGCGTAAGGTCGCGCGTGTGCGTCTGACCAGCGGGATCGAGGTCACCGCTTACATTCCGGGTGAGGGACACAACCTGCAGGAGCACTCCATCGTGCTCGTGCGTGGTGGCCGTGTGAAGGACCTGCCGGGTGTTCGCTACAAGATCATCCGCGGCTCCCTCGACACCCAGGGTGTCAAGAACCGCAAGCAGGCCCGCAGCCGCTACGGCGCCAAGAAGGAGAAGTAAACAATGCCTCGTAAGGGCCCTGCCCCGAAGCGCCCGGTCATCATCGACCCGGTCTACGGTTCTCCTCTTGTCACGTCGCTCATCAACAAGGTGCTGCTGAACGGCAAGCGCTCCACCGCCGAGCGCATCGTCTACGGCGCCATGGAGGGCCTGAAGGAGAAGACCGGCAACGACCCGGTCATCACCCTGAAGCGCGCTCTCGAGAACATCAAGCCGACCATCGAGGTCAAGTCCCGCCGTGTCGGTGGCGCGACCTACCAGGTTCCGGTCGAGGTCAAGCCGGGCCGCGCGAGCACCCTGGCGCTGCGCTGGCTCGTGGGCTACTCCCGCGCCCGTCGCGAGAAGACCATGACCGAGCGCCTGCTCAACGAGCTTCTCGACGCGTCCAACGGCCTCGGCGCCGCTGTGAAGAAGCGCGAGGACACCCACAAGATGGCCGAGTCCAACAAGGCCTTCGCGCACTACCGCTGGTAGTCGCTACCCACGACGAGACCGAGAGAAGACGAAAGCCTTATGGCTACCACTTCACTTGACCTGGCCAAGGTCCGCAACATCGGGATCATGGCCCACATCGACGCGGGCAAGACGACCACCACTGAGCGGATCCTGTTCTACACCGGCGTTTCCTACAAGATCGGTGAGGTCCACGACGGCGCCGCCACCATGGACTGGATGGAGCAGGAGCAGGAGCGTGGCATCACGATCACCTCTGCTGCCACCACCTGTCACTGGCCGCTCGCCGATGTCGACCACACCATCAACATCATCGACACCCCGGGTCACGTCGACTTCACCGTCGAGGTGGAGCGTTCCCTGCGTGTGCTCGACGGCGCTGTGACGGTGTTCGACGGCGTCGCGGGTGTGGAGCCCCAGTCCGAGACCGTGTGGCGTCAGGCGGACCGCTACGGCGTCCCGCGCATCTGCTTCGTCAACAAGCTCGACCGGACCGGTGCCGAGTTCCACCGCTGCGTCGACATGATCAGCAACCGCCTCGGCGCGCAGCCGATCGTCATGCAGCTCCCGATCGGTGCCGAGGCCGACTTCAAGGGCGTCGTCGACCTGGTCACGATGAAGGCCTTCGTGTGGTCCGCCGAGGCGGAGAAGGGCGAGATGTACGACGTCGTCGACATCCCGGCCACCCACACCGAGGCTGCCGAGGAGTACCGCGGCAAGCTCGTCGAGACCGTCGCCGAGAACGACGACGAGATCATGGAGCTGTACCTGGAGGGCCAGGAGCCTTCCGTGGAGCAGCTGTACGCCGCGATCCGTCGTATCACCATCGCGTCCGGCAAGTCCGCCGACACCACCGTCACCCCGGTGTTCTGCGGCACCGCGTTCAAGAACAAGGGCGTTCAGCCCCTGCTCGACGCGGTCGTGCGCTACCTCCCCTCGCCGCTCGACGTCGAGGCCATCGAGGGCCACGCCGTGAACGACGCGGAGGAGGTCGTCAAGCGCAAGCCGTCCGACGACGAGCCGCTGTCGGCGCTGGCGTTCAAGATCATGAGCGACCCGCACCTCGGCAAGCTCACCTTCGTCCGGGTCTACTCGGGCCGCCTGGAGTCCGGCACTGCCGTGCTGAACTCCGTCAAGGGCAAGAAGGAGCGCATCGGCAAGATCTACCGCATGCACGCGAACAAGCGTGAGGAGATCGCGTCGGTCGGCGCCGGCGACATCGTCGCCGTCATGGGTCTGAAGCAGACCACGACCGGCGAGACGCTGTGCGACGACAAGCAGCCCGTGATCCTGGAGTCCATGGACTTCCCGGCTCCGGTCATCCAGGTCGCCATCGAGCCCAAGTCGAAGGGCGACCAGGAGAAGCTGGGCATCGCGATCCAGCGCCTGGCCGAGGAGGACCCGTCGTTCCAGGTCCACTCGGACGAGGAGACCGGCCAGACCATCATCGGTGGCATGGGCGAGCTGCACCTCGAGGTGCTGGTCGACCGTATGCGCCGTGAGTTCCGGGTCGAGGCCAACGTCGGCAAGCCGCAGGTCGCGTACCGCGAGACCATCCGCAAGGCGGTCGACCGGGTCGACTACACGCACAAGAAGCAGACTGGCGGTACCGGCCAGTTCGCCAAGGTGCAGATCGCGATCGAGCCCATCGAGGGCGGCGACGCGTCGTACGAGTTCGTGAACAAGGTGACCGGTGGTCGCATCCCGAAGGAGTACATCCCTTCGGTCGACGCCGGTGCGCAGGAGGCCATGCAGTTCGGCATCCTCGCCGGTTACGAGATGACCGGCGTGCGCGTCACCCTGCTCGACGGCGGCTACCACGAGGTGGACTCCTCCGAGCTCGCCTTCAAGATCGCCGGTTCGCAGGCCTTCAAGGAGGCCGCGCGCAAGGCCAGCCCCGTGCTGCTCGAGCCGATGATGGCCGTCGAGGTCACCACGCCCGAGGACTACATGGGCGAGGTCATCGGCGACATCAACTCCCGCCGTGGTCAGATCCAGGCCATGGAGGAGCGGATGGGCGCCCGGATCGTCAAGGGCCTCGTGCCCCTGTCGGAGATGTTCGGGTACGTCGGCGACCTCCGCAGCAAGACCTCGGGTCGCGCAAGCTACTCGATGCAGTTCGACTCCTACGCCGAGGTTCCCCGGAACGTCGCCGAGGAGATCATCGCGAAGGCCAAGGGCGAGTAACGCACTCCGTTCACACGCTTTAGGCTTGACTCCGGAGCCTTAGGGGCATCCACCCAGGTTCGTCACCGTTCATGGGTGTGTGCCCCGGGCCCGGGCTTTGACAGCAAAGATCACCTGGCGCCGATGAAGTAAGGCGTACCAGAACCACTCCCAGGAGGACCCCAGTGGCGAAGGCGAAGTTCGAGCGGACTAAGCCGCACGTCAACATCGGCACCATCGGTCACATCGACCACGGTAAGACGACCCTCACGGCCGCCATTACCAAGGTGCTGCACGACAAGTACCCGGACCTGAACGAGGCCTCGGCCTTCGACCAGATCGACAAGGCTCCCGAAGAGCGTCAGCGCGGTATCACCATCTCCATCGCGCACGTCGAGTACCAGACGGAGACGCGTCACTACGCGCACGTCGACTGCCCGGGTCACGCGGACTACATCAAGAACATGATCACCGGTGCGGCCCAGATGGACGGCGCCATCCTCGTGGTCGCCGCCACCGACGGCCCGATGCCGCAGACCAAGGAGCACGTGCTCCTGGCCCGCCAGGTCGGCGTTCCGTACATCGTCGTCGCCCTGAACAAGGCCGACATGGTGGACGACGAGGAGATCCTGGAGCTCGTCGAGCTCGAGGTCCGTGAGCTCCTCTCCGAGTACGAGTTCCCGGGCGACGACCTGCCGGTCGTCAAGGTCTCCGCGCTCAAGGCGCTCGAGGGCGACCCGGAGTGGGCGAACACCGTCCTCGAGCTCATGGCCGCCGTCGACGAGTCGATCCCGCAGCCGGAGCGCGACGTCGACAAGGCGTTCCTCATGCCGATCGAGGACGTCTTCACGATCACCGGTCGCGGTACGGTCGTCACCGGCCGTATCGAGCGTGGTGTCCTGAAGGTCAACGAGACCGTCGACATCATCGGCATCAAGACCGAGAAGACCACCACCACGGTCACCGGTATCGAGATGTTCCGCAAGCTGCTCGACGAGGGCCAGGCGGGCGAGAACGTCGGTCTGCTCCTCCGTGGCATCAAGCGCGAGGACGTCGAGCGCGGCCAGGTCATCATCAAGCCGGGCTCGGTCACCCCGCACACCGAGTTCGAGGCCCAGGCCTACATCCTGTCGAAGGACGAGGGTGGCCGTCACACCCCCTTCTTCAACAACTACCGTCCGCAGTTCTACTTCCGTACGACGGACGTGACCGGCGTCGTGACCCTCCCCGAGGGCACCGAGATGGTCATGCCGGGTGACAACACCGAGATGTCGGTGCAGCTCATCCAGCCCATCGCCATGGAAGAGGGCCTGAAGTTCGCCATCCGTGAGGGTGGCCGGACGGTCGGCGCCGGCCAGGTCACCAAGATCAACAAGTAAGTCTGTTGATCGACCTGGTAGCTCCAGCCTGAGCTGAGCACCTGAGAGGGCCCGTACGACTCCGGTCGTACGGGCCCTTTCGCATGCGGTCCTGGGCGCGGCCGGCGAAGGCACGGCTGCGAGGCCGGTCAGGCGGGGCAGCGCGGGAGGCCCTCGGTGGAGATGGTCCAGTCCGCGATGGTGACGTCCTCGCCGTAGACGAAGTCCTTGCGGGTGGCGTAGCGGGGGCCGTCGGGCGTGGGGTGGATGTCGGTGAGGACGGCCCCGGAGCCGGTGCGGGGGTCGAAGATCGCGTAGACGGGGATACCGATGAGGGGGTAGTCGCGGACCTTGCCGACCCAGTCGTTGTCGGGGTTGGAACGAGAGACGACCTCGATGGCGGCGATGAGCGTCTGCGGATCGAAGGAGCCCGGGACCTCCATGTTCACCCAGGCGATCACCATGACGTCCGGGTGGCGCATGATGCCCTCGACTTCGGCCTCGACATCAGGCGTCCCTGTGTGGGCGACCAGCTCTTCCGGCATGACCTTCTCAAGGCGTTTTCGAAGGTGCAGCGTGGTCAGCTCGTGGGGGCCGACTGGCGCCATCATGTCGTGGACGATCCCTTCCTTGGTGATCTCGAATTTGCCGGGGAGGGTGTCGTCCATGGACTGGATGACGTCCCGCATCGCCAGGTAGTGGCGGGAACTGCCCTGCTGCGTGCCGTCCGGGGCGATGGTCATGGCGCTCGCTCCTCGTCTGTGCCCAGGGGCAAGGATCGTCGCTTTCATGCTAGTGCCGCGGCAGGCAACGTTCGCCCCGTCGCGACGCCCGGCACGCACTCTCGCCGCACCGGCCGAAAGCCCAAGTACGTCCAGTACGAGGACTTCCGGCCGGCACGCCGAGAGCACGCACCGGACGCCGCTCCTTGACGGGTAAACGTTGCCTGCCGCGGCACTAGGCGGCCTCCGGGAGATCGGGACGACAGCCGCGGCAGTGACCGGGTTCAGGGGACCGGAAGGCCTTGTCGCAGCCGTCGCAGTTTCGGAGGGGGTGGCGGGTGTCCGGTGGGGTGGCCGGGGCCCGGTAGGGGGGTAGAGGTGGGAGTTGGGCGGTGAGGCGGTGGGCCAGGAGGGCGGCCGGGCGGCGTAGGGGGTCGTCCGGGAGGTCGGCGGTGAGGGCGTGGCGTACGGCGGTGGGGGTGATCTCGCGTTCGAGCCAGGCGGCCACGCCGGGTGCGAGGTGCTCCGTGTCGGTGGCGGAGAGGAGGAGGCGGGGGTCGTGGCGGCGGAGGCCGGCGAGCAGGTCGGTGGCCGTCTGGAAGAGGGCGGGGTGGGCGTACGCCGGTTTCGGCACCGGGGGGAGTGCCTTGCGGGGCGTGGCCGGGCGCTTCCTGGGGGCTTGGTCGGCTGCGTGGTCCGCTGCCGGACGGCGGTCGGGGTGGCCGCGGTCGTGGTGGCCGGGGCGGTTGCAGGAGACCGTGCGCGTGGTGACGCGGCCGTCGGGGCTGCGTCTGCGTTCGCGGCGCAGGTAGCCGTGGGTCTCCAGTTCGCGCAGGGCGGCGGCGATCCGGGTCGCGCCCTCGGGGAAGCGGGCGGCGAGGGTCTTGATGTCGACGCGGACGCCCTTGGGCAGCGACTGGAGGTGCACGGCCAGGCCGATCGCCAGCAGCGAGAGCTCCCGGTGCTGGGCGAGGTGGTTGCCGATCACGGTGAAGCGTTCGGTGTGGCGGGCGTTCTCGTGGGTGAGTCCTGTCGCGTGGGGGTGGTTTTTGCCCGGGATGCGGGACTCGGCGCATGGGGGCGCGCTAGGGTTTTCTGTATCCATCAGGAAGTTTGAGCCTTCCTCGGTGGTCAGGCCCTCGCACTGGGATTGCAGTCCCGGCGGGGGCCGTCGCATGTCTGCGGTGGGTGTCTGCGGTGGTGTTGCGCTGAGCGTAAGGCAGGCAACCCGGCCCGAATCCACCTGAGTTGGCATATTCACCCGCGGGAGTGAGTTTGAGCCGCGGGCGGGAGGGGTGGGGCTTGGTGGGGTGATTTCACCTCGGAGGTCCTTGGGAAAGACCGCCCCCGGCACCGAAGCGCGGAGAACCGGGTTCCGGTGTCTGAGCAGCCTGTACCGCCCGCCAACTGCCCTCTGGTTCCCGGGCGTTCGGTCGTGCGACCTCGACCGCTTCCGTGACTCGACGATGTCGACAGACAGTTCGAGGAGGCCCGGGCGGCGTTCCTCGGCCGGCAGGTGCCCGGGCCGCCGCGGTGGGTCATGCGCAGGCTTCGCCGGCGGGCGAGGAGGCAGTACGACCTCGAGGTGCGACGCGCCGAGGTCGCCTTCAGGGGGCGGCTGCCCGTGCTGTCCGTCCGGGCGGCCGCCTCGGGGTGCGGTGCGGGCGGGCCGCAGACGGGTCCGGAGGCCCTGCGTGAGGGCGGCGGGGTCGCCGGTGGGCCGCCGCGCTGCGGGTACTGCATCTGGCGCTGTCCGCGCACCCCGGCCGGGAGCGGCGTCCTCGGGGGGCGACGCGCAGGCCGCACAGGTCGTGCGCCGCGTTTGACCTACGTCACTCCCGGGGTATTCTCTCCGGCTCGATTGGCGGAGGGTGTGCCCCATATGGCAGACTGTCCGAGTTGCTCGGTCGAGTGTTGATGCTGCGCGCCTCCCGCCGGGAGGACCGGAAGCGAGTCCCACAGTACTCGTCGCCCTAACTGCCTGATGGCAGCGCTGGGGCGGACGTACGGGAATCTTTCGGGAAGTGTCAGTGCAGCGCCGACCAGGCACCCGGTGGACCTTTCGTCCCCGGCTTGCGGTTCCGGAAGGGCCGTGCTTTCCCAGCAGGGATGTTCGAACAAGGGGCATCTGTGTCGGTGACAGCGCGACACACCCGACCGCGTGGGTCGGAGAACGAGTGAACGGGAACACCCGGTTCCAGAGCGTTAGAAGAGACAGGACTACTGAGTAGCCATGGCGGGACAGAAGATCCGCATCCGGCTCAAGGCCTACGACCACGAGGTCATCGACTCCTCGGCGAAGAAGATCGTCGAGACGGTGACCCGCACTGGTGCGTCGGTCGCGGGCCCGGTGCCGCTGCCCACTGAGAAGAACGTGTACTGCGTCATCAAGTCGCCGCACAAGTACAAGGACTCGCGCGAGCACTTCGAGATGCGCACGCACAAGCGCCTGATCGACATCCTCGACCCGACGCCCAAGACCGTTGACTCCCTGATGCGACTCGACCTCCCGGCCGGTGTCGACATCGAGATCAAGCTCTAGGGGTCGGTGATCTGAGAATGGCTAAGCAGATCAAGGGCATCCTGGGCGAGAAGCTCGGCATGACGCAGGTGTGGGACGAGAACAACCGTGTTGTTCCGGTCACCGTCGTCAAGGCCAGCCCCAATGTCGTGACCCAGGTCCGCACGAACGACGTGGACGGCTACGAGTCGGTCCAGATCGCCTTCGGCGAGATCGACCCGCGCAAGGTGAACAAGCCCCTCAAGGGTCACTTCGCCAAGGCCGACGTCACGCCCCGTCGCCACCTCGTCGAGATCCGGACGGCCGATGCCGCCGAGTACACGCTCGGTCAGGAAATCACCGCCGAGGTCTTCGAGGCCGGCGTCAAGGTCGACGTGACCGGCAAGAGCAAGGGCAAGGGCTTCGCCGGTGTCATGAAGCGTCACAACTTCAAGGGCCTCGGCGCCGGACACGGCACCCAGCGCAAGCACCGCTCGCCCGGTTCCATCGGTGGCTGCGCCACCCCGGGCCGCGTGTTCAAGGGCCTCCGCATGGCGGGTCGCATGGGCAACGAGCGTGTCACCACCCAGAACCTGACCGTCCACGCCGTTGACGCGGAGAAGGGTCTGCTGCTCATCAAGGGCGCGGTTCCCGGTCCGAACGGCGGCCTCGTCCTGGTCCGCACCGCGGCCAAGGGGGCCTGAGGTACCGATGAGCACTGTTGACATCCTTTCGCCTGCGGGCGAGAAGACCGGAAGCGTCGAACTCCCCGCGGAGATCTTCGGCGTGGAGAAGGTCAGCATCCCGCTGATCCACCAGGTCGTCGTCGCGCAGAACGCCGCTGCCCGTCAGGGCACGCACAAGACCAAGCGTCGCGGCGAGGTCCGTGGTGGCGGCAAGAAGCCGTACCGCCAGAAGGGCACCGGTCGCGCCCGCCAGGGTTCGACCCGCGCGCCGCAGTTCGCCGGCGGTGGCGTCGTCCACGGCCCGCAGCCGCGTGACTACTCGCAGCGGACCCCGAAGAAGATGAAGGCCGCGGCCCTGCGCCACGCCCTCACCGACCGGGCCCGCCACAACCGGATCCACGTCGTCACCGGCGTGATCGAGGGCGAGACCCCCTCCACGAAGTCCGCTCGGACGCTGTTCGGCAAGATCTCGGAGCGCAAGAACCTGCTCCTGGTCGTCGACCGCGCCGACGAGGCCGCGTGGCTGTCCGCCCGCAACCTGCCCCAGGTGCACATCCTGGAGCCGGGCCAGCTGAACACGTACGACGTGATCGTCTCGGACGACGTGGTCTTCACCCAGGCCGCTCTCGAGTCCTTCGTCGCCGGCCCGAAGGCCAACGACACCGAAGGGAGTGACGCCTGATGGCTACGCGTCACCCGAGCATCGCCCCCAAGGCCGCCAAGGCCGCCAAGGCCGCGCGCGTCGCCAAGGCGAAGCGCCACGAGGCCGAGGGCAAGAACACCGTCGTCACCGCGCCCAGCAAGGCGTACACGGACCCCCGTGACGTGCTGCTGAAGCCGGTCGTGTCGGAGAAGAGCTACGCGCTCCTCGACGAGAACAAGTACACGTTCATCGTCGACCCGAACGCCAACAAGACCCAGATCAAGCAGGCCGTCCAGGCGGTCTTCTCGGTCAAGGTCACCGGGGTCAACACGATCAACCGCCAGGGCAAGCGCAAGCGCACCAAGACCGGTTTCGGTCAGCGCGCGAGCACCAAGCGCGCGATCGTGACCCTTGCTGAGGGCGACCGTATCGACATCTTCGGCGGTCCGACCGCCTAAGGGCGGTCCGGATCGTCCGATATCGGACGAGGACTGAAAAATGGGAATCCGCAAGTACAAGCCGACTACGCCGGGCCGTCGTGGCTCCAGCGTCGCCGACTTCGTCGAGGTCACGCGGTCCACGCCGGAGAAGTCGCTGGTTCGCCCCCTGCACAGCAAGGGCGGCCGTAACAATTCCGGTCGTGTGACCGTGCGCCACCAGGGTGGTGGCCACAAGCGCGCCTACCGCGTCATCGACTTCCGTCGCCATGACAAGGACGGCGTGCCGGCGAAGGTCGCGCACATCGAGTACGACCCCAACCGCACCGCGCGCATCGCGCTGCTGCACTACGCGGACGGCGAGAAGCGCTACATCCTCGCCCCCCGCAACCTGTCGCAGGGCGACCGCGTCGAGAACGGTCCCGGGGCCGACATCAAGCCGGGCAACAACCTGGCGCTCCGCAACATCCCGGTCGGTACCACGATCCACGCGATCGAGATCCGTCCCGGTGGCGGCGCCAAGTTCGCCCGCTCCGCCGGCGCCTCGGTGCAGCTGCTCGCGAAGGAGGGCACGATGGCCCACCTCCGCATGCCGTCCGGTGAGATCCGCCTGGTCGACCAGCGCTGCCGCGCCACGGTCGGCGAGGTCGGCAACGCCGAGCAGAGCAACATCAACTGGGGCAAGGCCGGCCGTAAGCGCTGGCTGGGCGTCCGCCCGACCGTTCGCGGTGTGGCGATGAACCCGGTTGACCACCCCCACGGTGGTGGTGAGGGCAAGACCTCCGGTGGTCGCCACCCGGTCAGCCCCTGGGGTCAGAAGGAGGGTCGTACTCGTTCGCCGAAGAAGGCTTCGAACAAGTACATCGTCCGCCGCCGCAAGACGAACAAGAAGCGCTAGGAGCGGGTTTAGATGCCGCGCAGTCTCAAGAAGGGGCCCTTCGTCGACGGACACCTCGTAAAGAAGGTGGACGCCCAGAACGAAGCCGGTTCCAAGAACGTCATCAAGACCTGGTCCCGTCGCTCGATGATCATCCCGGCCATGCTGGGCCACACGATCGCGGTGCACAACGGCAAGACCCACATTCCGGTGTTTGTCACCGAGTCGATGGTCGGCCACAAGCTCGGCGAGTTCTCGCCGACGCGCACCTTCCGGGGTCACGTCAAGGACGACCGGAAGTCGAAGCGCCGCTAGTAGCGGGGTGGAATGACCATGACAGACACTGGAAGGACAACCATGGAAGCCAGGGCCCAGGCGCGGTACATCCGCGTCACGCCCATGAAGGCCCGCCGGGTGGTGGACCTTATCCGTGGCATGGACGCCACGGAGGCTCAGGCGGTCCTGCGTTTCGCCCCGCAGGCCGCGAGCGTGCCGGTCGGCAAGGTGCTGGACAGCGCCATTGCCAACGCCGCGCACAACTACGACCACACTGACGCCGACAGCCTCTTCGTCTCCGAGGCCTACGTCGACGAGGGTCCGACCCTGAAGCGGTTCCGTCCGCGTGCCCAGGGGCGCGCCTACCGGATCCGCAAGCGGACCAGCCACATCACCGTGGTCCTCAGCAGCAAGGAAGGATCCCGGTAATGGGCCAGAAGGTTAACCCGCATGGGTTCCGGCTCGGCATCACCACGGACTTCAAGTCCCGCTGGTACGCCGACAAGTCGTACAAGGAATACGTCGGAGAAGACGTCGCCATCCGTCGGATGATGACGTCCGGCATGGAGCGCGCCGGCATCTCGAAGGTGGAGATCGAGCGCACCCGTGACCGGGTCCGCGTCGACATCCACACCGCGCGTCCGGGCATCGTCATCGGCCGCCGCGGCGCCGAGGCCGACCGTATCCGCGGCGACCTGGAGAAGCTGACCAAGAAGCAGGTCCAGCTGAACATCCTCGAGGTCAAGAACCCCGAGGTCGACGCTCAGCTGGTGGCCCAGGCCGTCGCCGAGCAGCTCTCCTCCCGCGTCTCCTTCCGTCGGGCCATGCGTAAGAGCATGCAGTCCGCCATGAAGGCCGGCGCCAAGGGCATCAAGATCCAGTGCGGTGGCCGCCTCGGCGGCGCCGAGATGTCCCGCTCGGAGTTCTACCGCGAGGGCCGTGTGCCCCTGCACACGCTCCGCGCGAACGTGGACTACGGCTTCTTCGAGGCCAAGACGACCTTCGGCCGCATCGGCGTGAAGGTCTGGATCTACAAGGGCGATGTCAAGAACATCGCCGAGGTCCGCGCCGAGAACGCCGCAGCCCGCGCCGGCAACCGCCCGGCCCGTGGCGGCGGCGGCGCCGACCGCCCGGCCCGTGGTGGCCGTGGCGGCGAGCGCGGCGGTCGCGGTCGTAAGCCGCAGCAGGCTCCCGCTGCCGAGGCCCCCAAGGCCGAGGCTCCGGCTGCCGCTCCGGCTGAGAGCACCGGAACGGAGGCCTGACCGACATGCTGATCCCCCGTAGGGTCAAGCACCGCAAGCAGCACCACCCGAAGCGCCGTGGTCAGGCCAAGGGCGGTACGACGGTCTCGTTCGGCGAGTACGGCATTCAGGCCCTCACGCCGGCGTACGTGACCAACCGCCAGATCGAGGCGGCCCGTATCGCGATGACCCGCCACATCAAGCGTGGTGGCAAGGTCTGGATCAACATCTACCCGGACCGCCCGCTCACGAAGAAGCCTGCCGAGACCCGCATGGGTTCCGGTAAGGGTTCTCCGGAGTGGTGGATCGCGAACGTGCACCCGGGCCGGGTCATGTTCGAGCTGTCCTACCCCAACGAGAAGATCGCCCGTGAGGCCCTCACTCGCGCAGCCCACAAGCTGCCGATGAAGTGCCGGATCGTCAAGCGCGAGGCAGGTGAAGCGTGATGTCGGCCGGTACCAAGGCGTCCGAGCTGCGCGAACTGGGTGACGAGGAGCTTCTCGCGAAGCTCCGCGAAGCCAAGGAAGAGCTGTTCAACCTCCGCTTCCAGGCGGCGACGGGTCAGCTCGAGAACCACGGTCGGCTCAAGGCCGTCCGTAAGGACATCGCGCGGATCTACACCCTGATGCGTGAGCGCGAGCTGGGCATCGAGACGGTGGAGAGCGCCTGATGAGTGAGAACAACGTGACTGAGCAGACTGCAGAGGCCCGCGGCTTCCGCAAGACCCGCGAGGGTCTGGTCGTCAGCGACAAGATGGACAAGACCGTCGTCGTCGCCGTCGAGGACCGTGTGAAGCACGCGCTGTACGGCAAGGTCATCCGCCGTACGAACAAGCTCAAGGCGCACGACGAGCAGAACGCTGCGGGCGTCGGCGACCGTGTCCTCCTTGCGGAGACCCGGCCGCTGTCCGCGACGAAGCGCTGGCGCGTCGTCGAGATCCTCGAGAAGGCCAAGTAATTCCTGCGGCAAACCCCGCAGGTCAGTTCCGCCAGGCTCGGCGCGAAGCGTGAGGCAATCACGCTTCGCGCCGGGAACCGGCAGACACACAGGAGATAGACGTGATCCAGCAGGAGTCGCGACTGCGCGTCGCCGACAACACTGGTGCGAAGGAAATCCTTTGCATCCGTGTGCTCGGTGGCTCCGGTCGCCGCTACGCGGGCATCGGTGACGTCATCGTCGCCACCGTCAAGGACGCGATCCCCGGCGGCAACGTGAAGAAGGGTGACGTCATCAAGGCGGTCATCGTTCGCACCGTCAAGGAGCGCCGCCGTCCGGACGGCTCGTACATCCGCTTCGACGAGAACGCCGCTGTCATTCTGAAGAACGACGGCGACCCTCGTGGCACCCGCATCTTCGGCCCGGTCGGCCGGGAGCTGCGCGAGAAGAAGTTCATGAAGATCATCTCGCTGGCTCCGGAGGTGCTGTAAGCATGAAGATCAAGAAGGGCGACCTGGTCCAGGTCATCACGGGCAAGGACAAGGGCAAGCAGGGCAAGGTCATCGCGGCCTTCCCCCGCGAGGACCGCGTCCTGGTCGAGGGTGTCAACCGGGTCAAGAAGCACACGAAGGCCGGTCCGACCGCCAAGGGCTCCCAGGCCGGCGGCATCGTGACCACCGAGGCCCCGATCCACGTGTCCAACGTTCAGCTGGTCGTGGAGAAGGACGGCAACAAGGTCGTCACGCGCGTCGGTTACCGCTTCGACGACGAGGGCAACAAGATCCGCGTTGCCAAGCGGACGGGTGAGGACATCTGATGGCTACCACCACCACTCCGCGTCTGAAGACGAAGTACCGCGAGGAGATCACGGGCAAGCTGCGTGAGGAGTTCTCCTACGAGAACGTCATGCAGATCCCCGGCCTCGTCAAGATCGTGGTCAACATGGGTGTGGGCGACGCCGCCCGCGACTCCAAGCTGATCGACGGCGCGATTCGCGACCTCACCACGATCACCGGTCAGAAGCCGGCCGTCACCAAGGCCCGCAAGTCCATCGCGCAGTTCAAGCTGCGTGAGGGTCAGCCGATCGGTGCCCACGTCACGCTTCGTGGCGACCGCATGTGGGAGTTCCTGGACCGCACCCTGTCGCTCGCGCTCCCGCGCATCCGCGACTTCCGTGGTCTGTCCCCCAAGCAGTTCGACGGCCGTGGCAACTACACCTTCGGTCTCACGGAGCAGGTCATGTTCCACGAGATCGACCAGGACAAGATCGACCGTGTCCGGGGTATGGACATCACCGTGGTCACCACGGCGACCAACGACGCTGAGGGCCGCGCGCTCCTTCGTCACCTCGGCTTCCCCTTCAAGGAGGCGTGAGCGAGATGGCGAAGAAGGCTCTGATCGCAAAGGCTGCTCGCAAGCCCAAGTTCGCTGTGCGGGCGTACAACCGCTGCCAGCGTTGCGGCCGTCCCCACTCCGTGTACCGCAAGTTCGGCCTCTGCCGTGTGTGCCTTCGTGAGATGGCTCACCGTGGAGAGCTGCCGGGCGTGACCAAGAGCTCCTGGTAAACCCCTTATTTAGGGGTCCCGGAGTCTCTCGGTAAGCAATGGGCGTGTCAGGCGCCCACCTCTCCATGGCTTAGGCTGGGAGGGTTGGGTGCCCTGATGGTCGCCCGTACGACTTACTACGCCGTAGGTCCACCGCGCCGCACCCGTCCCGTCTCGGATCGGGGAGAGGGATGGCGCACCAGGAAACCCCGGCGAGAGAGGCCACAGGCCAATTCATGACCATGACTGATCCGATCGCAGACATGCTTACGCGTCTGCGGAACGCGAACTCGGCGTACCACGACTCCGTGACGATGCCGGCATCGAAGATCAAGTCTCACATCGCGGAGATCCTCCAGCAGGAGGGCTTCATCACGGGCTGGAAGGTCGAGGACGCCGAGGTCGGCAAGAACCTCGTTCTCGAGCTGAAGTTCGGCCCGAACCGTGAGCGCTCCATCGCGGGCATCAAGCGGATCTCCAAGCCCGGTCTCCGGGTTTACGCGAAGTCCACCTCCCTGCCCAAGGTGCTGGGCGGCCTCGGCGTGGCGATCATCTCCACGTCGCACGGTCTCCTCACCGACAAGCAGGCCGGCAAGAAGGGCGTAGGCGGAGAAGTTCTCGCCTACGTCTGGTAGCGGAAGGGAACGGAGGAAACAGCTATGTCGCGCATTGGCAAGCTCCCTATCACGGTTCCCGCCGGCGTGGACGTCACCATCGACGGCCAGACGGTTTTGGTCAAGGGCCCCAAGGGCTCGCTGACCCACACCGTCGTTTCGCCGATCGAGATCGCCAAGGGTGAGGACGGCGTTCTGAACGTCACCCGCCCCAACGACGAGCGTCAGAGCAAGGCCCTGCACGGCCTGTCCCGCACGCTGGTGGCGAACATGATCACCGGCGTGACCCAGGGTTACGTGAAGAAGCTCGAGATCAGTGGTGTCGGTTACCGCGTGACCGCGAAGGGTTCGAACCTCGAGTTCGCGCTCGGTTACAGCCACCCGATCACCGTCGAGGCCCCCGAAGGCATCTCCTTCAAGGTCGAGAACCCCACGCGGTTCTCGGTCGAGGGCATCGACAAGCAGAAGGTCGGCGAGGTTGCGGCCAACATCCGCAAGCTGCGCAAGCCCGACCCGTACAAGGCCAAGGGTGTCAAGTACGAGGGCGAAGTCATCCGCCGCAAGGTCGGAAAGGCGGGTAAGTAAGCCATGGCATACGGACAGAAGATCCTGAAGGGCGACGCCTACAAGCGCGCCGCGATCAAGCGCCGTCACATCCGGATCCGCAAGCGGATCAACGGTACGGCGGAGCGTCCTCGTCTGGTCGTTACCCGCTCGAACCGCCACATCGTGGCCCAGGTGATCGACGACATCAAGGGTCACACCCTGGCGTCGGCGTCCACCCTGGACACGTCGGTCCGCGGTGGCGAGGGCGACAAGTCCTCGCAGGCCAAGCAGGTCGGCGCGCTTGTCGCCGAGCGCGCCAAGGCCGCCGGTGTCGAGACTGTCGTGTTCGACCGTGGTGGTAACCAGTACGCCGGGCGCATCGCCGCTCTGGCGGACGCCGCCCGCGAGGCCGGGCTCAAGTTCTGAGCCTCCGTAGCTAGCGGAAACAGAGAGAGGTAATTCCAATGGCTGGACCCCAGCGCCGCGGTGGCGGTGCCGGTGGCGGCGAGCGGCGGGACCGGAAGGGCCGTGACGGCGGCGCAGCTGCCGCCGAGAAGACCGCGTACGTTGAGCGCGTTGTCGCGATCAACCGCGTCGCCAAGGTTGTGAAGGGTGGTCGTCGCTTCAGCTTCACCGCGCTGGTCGTGGTGGGCGATGGTGACGGCACCGTGGGTGTCGGTTACGGCAAGGCCAAGGAGGTGCCGGCCGCGATCGCCAAGGGTGTTGAAGAGGCCAAGAAGCACTTCTTCAAGGTCCCCCGTATCCAGGGCACCATCCCGCACCCGATCACGGGCGAGAAGGCCGCGGGCGTCGTCCTGCTCAAGCCTGCTTCCCCCGGTACCGGCGTTATCGCCGGTGGCCCGGTGCGTGCTGTGCTCGAGTGCGCCGGCGTTCACGACATCCTGTCGAAGTCGCTCGGCTCGTCCAACGCGATCAACATCGTGCACGCGACCGTGGAGGCCCTGAAGGGCCTGCAGCGTCCCGAGGAGATCGCGGCCCGCCGCGGTCTGCCCCTCGAGGACGTCGCTCCCGCGGCTCTGCTTCGTGCGCGTGCCGGGGCTGGTGCGTAATGGCTCAGCTCAAGATCACGCAGACGAAGTCGTACATCGGCAGCAAGCAGAACCACCGTGACACCCTTCGTTCGCTCGGGCTCAAGCGCCTGAACGACGTGGTCGTCAAGGAGGATCGTCCCGAGTTCCGCGGCATGGTGCACACCGTCCGCCACCTCGTGACGGTCGAGGAGGTCGACTGATCATGGCGGAGAACAACCCGCTCAAGATCCACAACCTCCGTCCCGCCCCGGGCGCCAAGACCGCCAAGACCCGTGTGGGTCGTGGTGAGGCGTCGAAGGGTAAGACGGCCGGTCGTGGTACCAAGGGCACGAAGGCCCGTTACCAGGTTCCGGAGCGCTTCGAGGGTGGGCAGATGCCCCTCCACATGCGTCTTCCGAAGCTGAAGGGCTTCAAGAACCCGTTCAAGACCGAGTTCCAGGTCGTGAACCTCGAGAAGCTGGCCGCGCTGTACCCGGAGGGTGGCGAGGTCACCGTCGAGGGTCTCGTCGCCAAGGGCGCCGTTCGCAAGAACAGCCTCGTCAAGGTCCTCGGCCAGGGCGAGATCTCCGTGGCGCTGCAGGTGGCGGTCGACGCCGTCTCCGGCTCCGCCAAGGAGAAGATCACCGCCGCCGGCGGTACCGTCACCGAGCTCATCTGAATATCTCAGGCGACTCGATGACATGAGCGATCCCGACCGGGGATACCCCACAAATGGGGTATCCCCGGTTGGTCGTTCCTAGGGCGGCTATGTCGCGGGTAAGGTGACCTGCACTGCCCACTTTTCACAAGGTTCTCTCAAGAGGGCACCTTGAGCGGCAGTCGGCCGTTACTCATGTCGTTGCTCTTAGTCGTTGTTCTTATTGGACCCTCAAGACCGTCACCCTTGACGCAGATGCGCGGGGGTCGCAGGAGGCACCGTGCTCACCGCGTTCGCCCGGGCGTTCAAGACGCCCGACCTGCGCAAGAAGCTGCTCATCACGCTCGGGATCATCGTGATCTACCGGGTCGGCACGCACATTCCGATCCCCGGTGTCGACTACACGTCCGTCCAGCGGTGTGTGGACGAGGCGTCCGGCAACCAGGGCCTCTTCGGTCTGGTGAACATGTTCAGCGGCGGTGCGCTGCTGCAGATCACCATCTTCGCGCTGGGCATCATGCCGTACATCACGGCGAGCATCATCCTTCAGCTGCTCACCGTGGTCATCCCGCGTCTGGAAGCCCTGAAGAAGGAGGGCTCGGCCGGCACGGCGAAGATCACGCAGTACACGCGTTACCTCACCGTGGCGCTCGCCATCCTGCAGGGCACCGGCCTCGTGGCCACCGCCCGCAGCGGTGCCCTGTTCTCCGGTTGCACGGTCGCGTCGAGCATCGTCCCGGACCGCGCGATCTTCACCACCATCACCATGGTCATCTGCATGACCGCCGGCACCGCCATGGTCATGTGGCTCGGTGAGATCATCACCGACCGCGGCATCGGCAACGGCATGTCGATCCTCATGTTCATCTCGATCGCCGCGACCTTCCCCTCGGCCCTGTGGGCCATCAAGAAGCAGGGCACGCTGGCGGGCGGCTGGATCGAGTTCGGCACGGTCATCCTGGTCGGCCTGGTCATGGTCGGCCTGGTGGTCTTCGTCGAGCAGGCCCAGCGCCGGATCCCCGTGCAGTACGCGAAGCGGATGATCGGCCGCCGGTCCTACGGCGGTACCTCTACGTACATCCCGCTCAAGGTGAACCAGGCCGGTGTGATCCCGGTCATCTTCGCTTCTTCGCTGCTCTACATCCCGGCTCTCGTCGCCCAGTTCTCCGGCGGTCAGTCCAGCTGGAAGACCTGGATCGAGACCAACCTGACCAAGGGTGACCACCCGATCTACATCAGCATGTACTTCTTGCTGATCGTTTTCTTCGCGTTCTTCTATGTGGCGATCTCCTTCAACCCCGAGGAAGTCGCCGACAACATGAAGAAGTATGGTGGCTTCATCCCGGGCATCCGGGCTGGCCGACCGACCGCTGAGTACCTGTCGTACGTACTCAACCGGATCACCTGGCCGGGTTCGCTGTATCTGGGTCTGATCGCTCTTGTACCGACGATGGCGTTGGTTGGCTTCGGGGCAAGCCAGAACTTCCCGTTCGGTGGTACCAGCATCCTGATCATCGTGGGTGTCGGTCTCGAGACGGTGAAGCAGATCGAGAGCCAGCTCCAGCAGCGCAATTACGAAGGGTTCCTCCGCTGATGCGTATCGTCCTCGTCGGGCCGCCGGGCGCCGGAAAGGGAACGCAGGCCACACGTCTGGCCGAGAAGCTGCGCGTTCCGCACATCTCCACGGGCGACCTGTTCCGCGCCAACATCAGCCAGCAGACGGAACTCGGGAAACTCGCGAAGTCCTACATGGACGCCGGCAACCTCGTCCCCGACGAGGTCACCATCGCCATGGCCAAGGACCGCATGGAGCAGCCGGACGCCGAGCGCGGCTTCCTGCTGGACGGCTTCCCGCGCAACGTCTCGCAGGCCGAGGCGCTGGACGAGCTCCTCACCACCGAGGGCATCAAGCTGGACGCGGTACTGGACCTGGAGGCCCCGGAGGAGGAGGTCGTCAAGCGGATCGCCGGCCGGCGCATCTGCCGTAACGACTCCTCGCACGTCTTCCACGTGACGTACAAGAAGCCGGCGCAGGACGACGTCTGTGACGTCTGCGGCGGCGAGCTGTACCAGCGGGACGACGACACCGAGGAAACGGTCCGCACGCGGCTCGAGGTCTACCACACGCAGACCGAGCCGATCATCGATTACTACAAGGCGCAGGGCCTGGTCGTGACCATCGAGGCCATGGGCCCGGTGGACGAGGTCACCGGCCGTGCGCTGGCGGCGCTGAAGCGCGAGGGCGACGACCAGTAGTCGTCGGCCAGGTACGGCCGTGGAGTCCTTCCGGACACCACGGCCGTACTGTTGTGTACGTACGTCATCACGTGACCCACCACATAACCGACCGACCTGAGTGACGGAGAGCGCAGGCCCCCCATGGTGCAGATCAAGAGCCCCGAGCAGATCGCCAAGATGCGGGTGGCGGGGCTGGTCGTAGCCGCCATCCACGCGGCCACGCGCGAAGCGGCGGTGCCGGGGGCGACGACCAAGGACCTCGACGAGGTCGCCCGCAAGGTCCTCGCGGAACACGGCGCGAAGTCGAACTTCCTCGGGTACGGCGGGTTCCCGGCCACGATCTGCACGTCCGTGAACGACGTGGTGGTGCACGGCATCCCGTCCGACGAGGTCGTCCTCAAGGACGGGGACATCATCTCCATCGACTGCGGCGCGATCGTGGACGGCTGGCACGGCGACGCGGCGTACACGGCGTTCGTCGGCTCCGGCCACGCTCCGGAGCTGGTCGAGCTCTCCCGGGTGACCGAGGAGTCCATGTGGGCCGGGATCGCCGCCATGAAGCAGGGCAGCCGGCTGGTGGACGTCTCCCGGGCCATCGAGACGTACATCCGCCGCCAGCCGAAGCCCGGCGGCGGCCGCTACGGCATCATCGAGGACTACGGTGGCCACGGCATCGGCACCGAGATGCACATGGACCCCCACCTCCTGAACTACGTCGACCGCAAGCGCGGCAAGGGCCCGAAGCTGATCCCGGGCTTCTGCCTGGCGATCGAGCCGATGGTGTCCCTCGGCACGCCCCGCACCGAGGTCCTCGAGGACGACTGGACGGTCATCACGACGGACGGCACGTGGTCGTCGCACTGGGAGCACTCGGTCGCGTTGACGGAGGCGGGCCCGCTGGTGCTGACGGCGCCTGACGGCGGCAGGGCGAAGCTGGCGGAGCACGGGGTTACGGCGGCGCCGGATCCGTTGGGCTGACGAAGGCCTGGGCTCACGCCGCCGGTCGGAGGCCGGCGCAGCCGTTCGAAGCTTGTGAGGCGCCCCAGGCGCCGAGCCCGCGAGAGGGGCGTCGGGGATTGGTCGACTGGACGGTCATCACGACGGACGGCACGTGGTCGTCGCACTGGGAGCACTCGGTCGCGTTGACGGAGGCGGGCCCGCTGGTGCTGACGGCGCCTGACGGCGGCAGGGCGAAGCTGGCGGAGCACGGGGTTACGGCGGCGCCGGATCCGTTGGGCTGACGAAGGCCTGGGCTCACGCCGCCGGTCGGAGGCCGGCGCAGCCGTTCGAAGCTTGTGAGGCGCCCCAGGCGCCGAGCCCGCGAGAGGGGCGTCGGGGATTGGTCGGGGGCAAGGCGAAGCTGGCGGAACACGGGGTCGTGGCGGCGCCGGATCCGTTGGGCTGAGGCCTCTCCGTCCCGTCTCTGGGGGCTGCGCCCCCAGGCCCGCTTCGCTCCCGCCGCCCCTTCCCGTCCCGTTCCTGGGGGCTGTGCCCCCAGACCCCCTTATCGGCCTGGACGGCCTCGTCCTCAAGCACCGGACGGGCTGAGTGCGCTGGGTCCGGGCTGAGTGTGGGCTTAAGGATCTCCCTCGTGGGGCAGGCTCTTTCGATTCGTCTTTCCGGGTGCGCTGACGTAGACTGACTCGTCGGCTCTCGTGCACCCGCATGTCCGCATGCGCCCTTTGGGGAAAGCGTGGGAGTCGATCAAGGTAGTCGATTCGAAGGGCGAAGCGTGGCCAAGAAGCAAGGTGCCATCGAGATCGAGGGCACTGTCGTCGAGTCTCTTCCGAACGCCATGTTCAAGGTCGAGCTCCAGAACGGCCACCAGGTCCTGGCGCACATCAGCGGCAAGATGCGTATGCACTACATCCGTATCCTCCCTGACGACCGGGTCGTGGTGGAGCTGTCTCCGTACGACCTGACGCGTGGCCGGATCGTCTACCGGTACAAGTAGATCTTGCCCAGGCCCTGTGCGCTCTCTTGTGCGCGGGGTGGCCGGCAACTGACCCGGAGAACCTCACATCCCATGAAGGTCAAGCCGAGCGTCAAGAAGATCTGCGACAAGTGCAGGGTGATCCGCCGTCACGGTCGGGTCATGATCATTTGCGAGAACCCGCGCCACAAGCAGCGCCAGGGCTGATCGCAGACAGATCTACCCTCTGCATCGATATCGCAGAGACTTCGCGCGACGCGAGCTGAATTTGTTCATACGCAGGACCCAGGTGCTTTTTCGTGCCTGATACCCCCGGCTCGGAGGCCGGGGACCCAGTCCGTACCAAATCCCCGTAGGGGAGGACGGCGGCTGGGAGGCGGTTCTGTGGAAGACCTCCGAAGATCAACTGGAGCCATTGAATGGCACGCGTTTCCGGTGTCGACATCCCGCGCGAAAAGCGTGTGGAGGTCGCCCTCACCTACGTGTTCGGCATCGGCCGGACCCTCTCCCAGGAGACGCTGGCAGCGACCGGCGTCGACCCGAACACCCGCGTTCGCGACCTCTCCGAGGAGCAGCTCGTCGCGATCCGCGAGTACGTGGACGCCAACATCAAGACCGAGGGTGACCTCCGTCGCGAGATCCAGGCCGACATCCGCCGCAAGGTCGAGATCGGCTGCTACCAGGGTCTCCGTCACCGTCGTGGTCTGCCCGTCCGCGGTCAGCGCACCAGCACGAACGCTCGTACCCGCAAGGGCCCGCGTCGCGCCATCGCCGGCAAGAAGAAGCCGGGCAAGAAGTAGTCCTCAGCGGACAACGCTTCATCAGCGGTCTTCGCTGTAGGACCGACCACCTCCCCGTAGGAGTTTGTAGATGCCCCCCAAGGGTCGTCAGGGCGCTGCCAAGAAGGTGCGCCGCAAGGAAAAGAAGAACGTCGCGCACGGCCAGGCGCACATCAAGAGCACGTTCAACAACACGATCGTGTCCATCACGGACCCGGCCGGAAACGTGATCTCGTGGGCCTCCGCCGGCCACGTCGGTTTCAAGGGCTCGCGCAAGTCCACGCCGTTCGCCGCGCAGATGGCCGCCGAGTCGGCTGCCCGTCGCGCGCAGGAGCACGGTATGCGCAAGGTCGACGTCTTCGTCAAGGGCCCGGGCGCCGGTCGTGAGACCGCCATCCGCTCCCTGCAGGCCACAGGCCTCGAGGTCGGCTCCATCCAGGACGTCACCCCGACCCCGCACAACGGCTGCCGTCCGCCCAAGCGTCGCCGCGTCTGACGCACGGGGCCACGACGGTTCGGCTTCCGGCTGGGGGAGTGGGGGTTGTCCCCCACATGTCGCAGCACGGCTGCCGTCCGCCCAAGCGTCGCCGCGTCTGACGCACGGCTGCTTGTCGGGCTGAGGATTTCGGGCGGTACGGCTCTTTCGGGTCGTATCGCCCGTACTCTTGTCACGTATCAGGACGTCAAATAGCGGGCGTCCCTGACAGAAGGATCGCAACATGCTGATCGCTCAGCGTCCCTCGTTGACCGAAGAGGTCGTCGACGAGTTCCGCTCCCGGTTCGTGATCGAGCCGCTGGAGCCGGGCTTCGGCTACACCCTCGGCAACTCCCTCCGCCGTACCCTCCTCTCCTCGATCCCCGGCGCCGCTGTCACCAGCATCCGGATCGACGGCGTGCTGCACGAGTTCACCACCGTGCCGGGCGTCAAGGAGGACGTCACCGACCTGATCCTCAACATCAAGCAGCTGGTCGTGTCGTCCGAGCACGACGAGCCCGTTGTGATGTACCTGCGCAAGCAGGGTCCGGGTCTGGTCACCGCCGCCGACATCGCGCCTCCGGCCGGTGTCGAGGTCCACAACCCCGACCTCGTCCTCGCCACGCTCAACGGCAAGGGCAAGCTGGAGATGGAGCTGACCGTCGAGCGCGGTCGCGGTTACGTCTCCGCCGTGCAGAACAAGCAGGTGGGCCAGGAGATCGGGCGTATTCCGGTCGACTCCATCTACTCGCCGGTGCTCAAGGTCACGTACAAGGTCGAGGCGACCCGTGTCGAGCAGCGCACCGACTTCGACAAGCTGATCGTCGACGTCGAGACCAAGCAGGCGATGCGTCCGCGTGACGCCATGGCCTCCGCCGGCAAGACGCTGGTCGAGCTGTTCGGGCTCGCCCGCGAGCTCAACATCGACGCCGAGGGCATCGACATGGGCCCGTCCCCCACGGACGCCGCCCTCGCCGCCGATCTCGCCCTGCCGATCGAGGAGCTCGAGCTCACCGTCCGTTCGTACAACTGCCTCAAGCGCGAGGGCATCCACTCCGTGGGTGAGCTCGTGGCTCGTTCCGAGGCCGACCTGCTCGACATCCGCAACTTCGGTGCGAAGTCGATCGACGAGGTCAAGGCGAAGCTGGCCGGCATGGGCCTGGCCCTGAAGGACAGCCCGCCCGGATTCGACCCGACGGCCGCTGCCGACGCGTTCGGCGCGGACGACGACGCGGACGCGGGTTTCGTGGAGACCGAGCAGTACTGATCTCCACCGCCTCCGGGGTTCGCGTCAGCGGACCCCGGATCTCCGACAGGTAACCGCCTGCTCGGATACTGACCTCGGTACCTGATACGGCCGGGGCAGACACCTAGGAGAGACATCATGCCGAAGCCCACCAAGGGTGCCCGTATGGGCGGCAGCGCCGCGCACGAGAAGCTGCTCCTCGCGAACCTCGCGAAGGCGCTGTTCGAGCACGGTCGCATCACCACCACGGAGTCGAAGGCGCGCAAGCTGCGCCCGTACGCCGAGCGTCTGGTCACCAAGGCGAAGAAGGGCGACCTTCACAACCGCCGTCAGGTGCTCCAGGTGATCACGGACAAGAGCATCGTGCACACGCTCTTCACCGAGATCGGCCCGCGCTACGAGAACCGTCCGGGTGGCTACACCCGCATCACCAAGATCGGTAACCGTCGTGGCGACAACGCGCCCATGGCTGTCATCGAGCTGGTCGAGGCGCTGACGGTCGCGCAGCAGGCCACGGGTGAGGCCGAGGCTGCCACCAAGCGTGCGGTCAAGGAAGACGCCCTCAAGAAGGACGAGGTCGTCGAGGACGCCAAGCCCGCCGCCGAAGAGGTCGCGGACGAGGCTCCGGCCGAGGAGTCCAAGGACGCCTGAGGCTCTGCCTTGCAGTGAACGGGTCCGCCCCCTCGGGGCGGGCCCGTTCCGCGTTCTCCGCAGGATGCAGGCTTGAGAGGATCTAGGGGTGAGTGACGAAGTGCAGCCCGGGTTCGTACGGGTGCGGATGGACCTGTCGTACGACGGGAGCGGGTTCTCCGGGTGGGCCAAGCAGGCCGGTGGGCGGCGGACCGTGCAGGGGGAGATCGAGGACGCCCTGCGGACCGTCACACGGTCGAAGGACACGACGTACGAGCTGACCGTGGCCGGGCGGACGGACGCCGGCGTGCACGCGCGCGGGCAGGTGGCGCACGTCGATCTGCCGGAGGGGCTCTGGGCCGAGCACCGGGAGAAGCTGCTCAAGCGGCTGGCCGGGCGGCTCGCCAAGGATGTCCGTATCTGGTCCCTCACCGAGGCCCCGGCCGGGTTCAACGCGCGGTTCTCGGCGATCTGGCGGCGGTACGCGTACCGGGTCACCGACGATCCGGGCGGTGTCGATCCGCTGCTGCGCAGTCACGTCCTCTGGCACGACTGGCCCCTCGACGTCGACGCCATGAACGAGGCGGCGCGCAGGCTGCTCGGCGAGCACGACTTCGCGGCCTACTGCAAGCGGCGGGAGGGAGCGACCACCATCCGTACGCTGCAGGAGCTGAGTCTCGTGCGTGGGGAGGACGGCGTGATCACTGCCACCGTGCGGGCCGATGCCTTCTGCCACAACATGGTGCGGTCGTTGATCGGCGCGCTGCTGTTCGTGGGGGACGGGCACCGGGGGGACGAGTGGCCCGGGAAGGTGCTCGCCGCCGGGGTGCGGGACTCCGCCGTGCATGTCGTCCGGCCGCACGGGCTGACGCTGGAGGAGGTCGGCTATCCGGCCGACGAGCTGCTCGCCGCGCGCAACAAGGAGGCGCGCAACAAGCGGACGCTGCCGGGGGCCGGCTGCTGCTGAGCCGACCCCGGGAGGGGAGGCGTCAGCTGTTGGCGGCCGCGGACGCCTGGGCCTCGCCGCGGCGGCGGATCTGCTGGAACGCGAACTCGGCGAGGTCGTCACCCGCGGTGAAGACGGCCGTGTCCTTCGTGGTCACGTCCTTGCCGTTCGCGAAGCCGGTGATCGTGAAGTAGGCGTACCGGCCGTAGGAGTTGGTCGTCGAGCGGCAGATCGCGCCGTTGCAGAAGGCCTTGACGTCCCCGCCGGTGAGGGCCTTGACGATGCTCTTGTCGTCGGACTGGCTCTTGACCTTGAGGGCCTGGGCCTCGGTGTCGAAGACGGCCACGCCGACCGTGGTCGCGATGCCGTCCTTGGTGTAGGTGACCCGCATGATGCGGGTGCAGCCGTTGGCGGTGAGGACGTTCGGCAGGGTGCCCGCGGCGCCCGTCGTGCACGTGGTGCTGTCGGCCTTCGGGCCCTTCTTGTACACGGCCGTGCCCATGGTCAGCTGGGTGCCGGGGAAGAGCAGGTCAGGGCCGTTGGGGGCGGTGTCCTTGGCCTTGCTGGAGACGAACTCCTTCGGGTCCAGCGGGGGCGGGGCGCTGGTCGGCGCGAAGGACGGGGTGGTGGACGCGCTGGGCAGATCGGCGGTCGCGGGCAGTGAGGACGTCGGCTTGTTCGCCTCGTCGCTGCCGTTCGCCGAGACCACGGCCATGGCCACGGCGGTGCCGATGGCGATCGTGGCGAGCGCGCCCCCGCCTATGAAGAACACCCGGCGGCGCTTGTTGCGCGTCTCGGATGCCTCGGCGAGCGCGGCCCAGTCCGGGGTCCGGCCGTCGTCGCCGGTGGTCCACGGCTGCTGGGAGTTCGGTTTCCACGGATCCCACTGGGACTGAGGTCCCCCCTGCCCATAGCTCATGGGGCGCATCTTAGACGGGCATCGGCGTGTCGTGTTGCGCGCCAACAGGCGCTGGAGCCCCCGGCGTTCCGGGCGTGAGTGCGGGCAAAAACGACATCTCCGGGTGGTTGGTGCGGCGTTTCCCCAGGCCGCCGTCCGGCGTGTGGCGCGGGCCACTCCGGAAGGCCGTTTCCGGTGGTCGCCGGGCTCGTTTTGACCCGACCCCCGAGACGCGGGTATTCTGCTTCTTCGTTGTGTATTGGCTTGCCTTCTCACGGGACGGGCCCTTACACCGGTCCACCGGGCCGATGACCAGCGACCAGCACGCGGTATGCGTCACCGCAGTGCGGTCAGGGCTGTCGATCGTCTTCGGTGACCTGTCAGGACCATTCACTGAAGAAGCGAAGGCTACGAACCGTGCGTACGTACAGCCCCAAGCCCGGCGATGTGACGCGCCAGTGGCACGTCATCGACGCTCAGGACATCGTCCTGGGCCGTCTCGCCACCACTGCCGCCTCCCTTCTGCGGGGCAAGCACAAGCCGATCTACGCGCCCCACGTCGACACCGGTGACTTCGTCATCATCATCAACGCCGACAAGGTGCACCTCTCCGGCAACAAGCGGACCCAGAAGATGGCCTACCGCCACTCCGGGTACCCGGGTGGTCTGCGCGCCGTGCGCTATGACGACCTGCTGACGAACAACCCCGAGAAGGCCGTCGAGAAGGCCGTCAAGGGCATGCTCCCCAAGAACACGCTCGGCCGTCAGATGCTCTCGAAGCTGAAGGTCTACAGGGGTGACGTGCACCCGCACGCGGCACAGCAGCCTGTGCCGTTCGAGATCACCCAGGTCGCGCAGTAATTCCGGCCACACCCCCAAGCTGAAGAGAATCTGAGGAGAACCGTGGCCGAGACCACTGCCGAGCAGCCGCTCGAAGAGACCGAGCTCGTCGACATCGACAGCTACACCACCGAGTCCGAGGTCCCCGTCGAGGGTGAGTACACCTCGGAGTCCCTGGCCTCCCGCTTCGGCGAGCCCCAGCCGGCCGCCGGCCTGGGCCGTCGCAAGAACGCCATCGCCCGCGTCCGGATCGTTCCGGGCTCCGGGAAGTGGAAGATCAACGGTCGCACCCTCGAGGACTACTTCCCGAACAAGGTGCACCAGCAGGAAGTCAACGAGCCGTTCAAGGTCCTCGAGCTCGAGGGTCGCTACGACGTCGTCGCCCGGATCTCCGGCGGCGGTGTCTCGGGTCAGGCCGGTGCGCTCCGTCTCGGTGTCGCCCGCGCGCTGAACGAGGCCGACGTGGACAACAACCGCGGCGCCCTCAAGAAGGCCGGCTTCCTCACGCGTGACGACCGTGCGGTCGAGCGCAAGAAGGCCGGTCTCAAGAAGGCCCGCAAGGCCCCGCAGTACAGCAAGCGTTAAGCTTCGCTGCCTGCTCGTACGTATACCGGGTCGGGCCGGTTCGGTCCGACCCCACGTACTCCGAACGCCCCGGCGGCACGCCACAGTGTCGCCGGGGCGTTCGTTTTATCGCAGTTCTGGGCGTATAACGGCACAAGGTGCTCAAAGGCTTGTGTGATCGGATGTTCAGGGCATGCAATGCCTGAATGCGGAACGCCGGGACGCGGGAGCCGCCGACCGGCCGGCCATCCGGCGCGCCCCGCACGGCTTTTGAAACTGACGCTTCCTCAGGAGGACAAGTGGGACGACTCTTCGGCACGGACGGCGTGCGCGGTGTCGCCAACGCGGATCTGACGGCGGAGATGGCGCTCGGCCTGTCCGTCGCCGCGGCGCACGTGCTGGCCGAGGCGGGCACGTTCGAGGGCCACCGGCCGGTGGCCGTCGTCGGACGGGACCCGCGTGCGTCCGGGGAGTTCCTGGAGGCCGCCGTGGTGGCCGGCCTGGCGAGTGCGGGCGTCGACGTGCTGAAGGTCGGCGTGCTGCCGACGCCCGCCGTCGCGTACCTCACCGGTGTGCTCGGCGCGGACCTCGGCGTGATGCTCTCCGCCAGCCACAACGCCATGCCCGACAACGGCGTCAAGTTCTTCGCCCGCGGCGGCCACAAGCTCGCCGACGACCTCGAGGACCGCATCGAGTCCGTCTACGAGGAGCACCGCACCGGCGCGCCCTGGGAGCGGCCGACCGGCAGCGGCGTCGGACGCGTCCGCTCGTACGACGAAGGGTTCGACCGCTACGTCGCCCACCTCATCGCCGTCCTGCCGAACCGGCTGGACGGGCTGAAGGTCGTCCTCGACGAGGCGCACGGCGCTGCCGCGTGGGTGTCGCCCGAGGCGTTCACCCGGGCCGGCGCGGAGATCGTCACCATCGGCGCCGAGCCGGACGGACTCAACATCAACGACGGCTGCGGGTCCACGCACCTCGACAAGCTGAAGGACGCGGTCATCGAGCACGGGGCCGCCTTCGGCATCGCGCACGACGGCGACGCGGACCGGTGCCTCGCGGTGGACCACACCGGCGAGGAGATCGACGGCGACCAGATCCTCTCCGTGCTGGCGCTGGCCATGCGGGAGCGGGGCGTGCTGCGCTCGGACACCGTTGTCGCGACCGTCATGTCCAACCTCGGCTTCAAGCTGGCCATGGAGCGCGAGGGGATCCAGCTCGTGCAGGCCGCCGTCGGCGACCGGTATGTGCTGGAGGAGATGAAGGAGCACGGGTACGCGCTGGGCGGCGAGCAGTCCGGGCACGTGATCATCCTCGATCACGCGACGACCGGTGACGGCACGCTGACGGGTCTGATGCTGGCGGCGCGGGTCGCCGAGACCGGGAAGTCGCTGCGGGAGCTGGCGTCCGTGATGGAGCGGCTGCCTCAGGTGCTGATCAATGTGCCTGACGTCGATCGGTCCCGGGTGGGGGAGTCGGCGGAGCTCGCCGTTGCCGTTGCCGAGGCGGAGCGGGAGCTCGGCGCCACCGGGCGGGTGCTGCTTCGGCCTTCCGGGACCGAGCCGTTGGTGCGGGTGATGGTCGAGGCTGCGGACATCGAGCAGGCGCGGTCTGTGGCGGGGCGGTTGGCGGATGTGGTGAAGTCCGCGTTGGGCTAGGGGGCTTCTGATGGATCTCCGCGGCGTCGCGACGCCCGGCACGCACTCTCGCCGCACCGGGCGAAAGCCCTAGTAGCTCCGCTACGAG
>NZ_JBFAKW010000101.1:0-32850 GCF_040655955.1 Streptomyces sp. NPDC050263
GACGACGGCCCAAACCGCAGACGGACAGAGGCGATGTGACGCCCTCGGCCCTGAACCGGCAACTCGGAGAAGCCCGCTTAACACCAGTCACCTAGTCCCGAAACCCGGGGATTCTCCCGGAGAGGCCGAAGACGCCCCCCAACTCCCTTGAGTCACCCGTACGATGACGTGTGATCAGATGAGATCGGGTCAGACCGTGATGCCGATCGATCGTGGCCGATCGCAGCAGGGGATTGAGGGATCACATGTCGTCGTCGTACTTCACCGACCTGGCCCAGCAGTACATCGACGGTGAGTGGCGTCCGGGGACGGGCGACTGGGACATCATCGTCTGCAATCCCTATGACGGCGAGAAGCTCGCGTCGATCACCATAGCCACCGTCGGCGAGGTCGACGAGGCCTACCGGTCCTCCGCCCGCGCCCAGAAGCAGTGGGCCGCGACCAACGCCTTCGCCCGCCGCGCGGTGTTCGAGAAGGTGCTGCGGCTGGTCGAGGAGCGCGAGGCGGAGATCAGCGAGATCCTCGTCAACGAGGCCGGCGGCACGTTCGGCAAGGCCGCCTTCGAACTCCACCTCGCCAAGGAGTTCCTGCGCGAGTCGGTGCATCTGTCGCTGCGCACAGAGGGCAGCATCATCCCCTCGCCGGTCGACGGCAAGGAGAACCGCGTCTACCGCGAGCCGGTCGGCGTGGTCGGTGTGATCAGCCCCTTCAACGTGCCGTTTCTGCTGTCGCTCAAGTCCGTCGCCCCGGCCCTCGCCCTCGGCAACGGCGTGGTGCTCAAGCCGCACCAGAACACCCCGATCTCCGGCGGCACCGTGATCGCCAAGCTCTTCGAGGACGCCGGTCTGCCTCCGGGCCTGCTGAACGTCGTCGTGACCGACATCGCCGAGATCGGCGACGCCTTCCTGGAGCACCCCGTCCCGCAGGTCATCTCCTTCACCGGCTCCGACAAGGTCGGCCGGCACGTCGCCACCGTCGCCGCCTCGCACTTCAAGCGGGCCGTCATCGAACTCGGCGGCAACAGCGCGTTCGTCGTGCTCGACGACGCCGACGTCGACTACGCCGTCGACGCGGCCGTCTTCAGCCGCTTCGTCCACCAGGGCCAGGTCTGCATGGCCGCCAACCGCATCCTGGTCGACCGCTCGCTCGCCGACGAGTTCACCGAGAAGTTCGTCACCAAGGTGAAGACCCTCAAGGCCGGCGACCCGCGCGACCCGCAGACCGCGATCGGCCCGATGATCAACCCCTCGCAGGCGGAGGCGGTCTCGAGCGTCGTCGAACAGGCGATAGCCCAGGGTGCGAGCCCCCTCGTGCACGGCACGACCACCGACAACCTCGTCGAGCCGTCGGTGCTGGCCGATCTCCCCGCCGACTCCGCCCTGCTCCGGCAGGAGGTCTTCGGCCCCGTCGTCTTCCTCAACACCTTCGACGGCGAGGAGGAGGCCGTACGCCTGGTCAACGACACCCCGTACGGCCTGAGCGGCGCCGTCCACACCGCCGACGTCGAGCGGGGCGTCGCCTTCGCCCGGCAGATCGTCACCGGCATGTTCCACGTCAACGACGCCACCGTCCACGACGAGCCGCTCGTCCCCTTCGGCGGCGAGAAGAACTCCGGCGTCGGCCGCCTGAACGGCGAGGCGACCATCGAGGCCTTCACCACCACCAAGTGGATCTCGGTCCAGCACGGCCGCAGCGGCTTCCCGTTCTGAGCGGCCGCGAGGCCGGGCCGCCCGGCAGGCTTGGCACACCGAGGTCATAACCTGGGCCCATGTCAGCGATCCGTCTTCTCGTGCTGGGCGCCGTGCGCCAGCACGGGCGGGCCCACGGCTACCAGGTGCGCGGCGACCTGGAGTACTGGGGCGCCCACGAGTGGTCCAACGCCAAGCCGGGCTCGATCTACCACGCCCTGAAGCAGATGGCGAAGCAGGGACTGCTGCGCGAGCACGAGACGGCGCCGTCCACCGCGGGCGGCCCGCCGCGTACCGAGTACGAGATCACCGAGGCGGGTACCGAGGAGTTCTTCAGGCTGCTGCGCGAGGCGCTGACCTCGTACGACCAGAAGACGGACGTGAAGTCGGCGGCCATCGGCTTCGTCGTCGACCTCCCGCGCGCGGAGGCGGTGGCGCTCCTGAAGGACCGCATCCGCGGCATCGAGGAGTGGCGTTCGGCCGTCACCGAGCACTACGTCCCCGAGGACGGCCCGGAGCAACTGGGCCACATCGGCGAGATCATGAACCTCTGGATCCACACCGCCGACGCCGAGGCCGAGTGGACCCAGGGCCTGATCACACGGATCGAGGGCGGCGCGTACACCTTCGCGGGGGAGGGCGCGCCGTTCGTCGGCGTGCTGACGGAGGGCGCGGAGAACCCGTACGCGACGGGGGAGCGGCATCCGGGGGACTCCCGCTGATCGAGTCAGCCGATCGAGTCAGCCGATCGAGTCAGCTGATCGAATCGGCTGATCGAATCGGCTAATCAAGTTTGACAAGTTCTGTTCGTGGAGTTACCTTGAGCGAGTAGTCAAGTTTGATTAGTTGAGGGGTTGGGGGACTGCCATGGCCGACAGGGCGATCACCGTCGAAGGAGTGCGCAAGAGGTACGGCGACACACAGGCGCTGGACGGACTCGATCTCACGGTCGCCCGAGGCACCGTGCACGGCGTGCTCGGACCGAACGGCGCGGGCAAGACGACCCTGGTCAGGATCCTGTCCACGCTGCTGCGACCGGACTTCGGACGCGTCGAGGTGGCCGGCCACGACGTGGTGCGCCAGGCCCGTGAGGTCCGTCTGCGCATCGGCCTGCTCGGCCAGCACGCCGCCCTCGACGAGGAGCTGAGCGGCCGGCAGAACCTGGAACTGTTCGGCCGCCTCCACCACCTGGGCGCCCGCCCCGCGCGCGGGCGCGCCGACGAACTCCTGGAGCGTTTCGACCTCACCGCCACCGGCCGCAAGCCCGTCAGCGCCTACAGCGGAGGCATGCGCCGCCGCCTGGACCTCGCCGCCTCCCTCATCGGCAACCGGCACGGCACCGACCCGGAGGTGCTCTTCCTGGACGAGCCGACCACCGGCCTCGACCCGCGCGGGCGCGCCGAGGTCTGGTCCGCGGTCCGCTCACTGGTCGGCGGTGGGACGACGGTCGTGCTCACCACCCAGTACCTGGAGGAGGCCGACCAGCTCGCCGACCGCATCTCCGTCGTCGACCGGGGCCGGGTGATCGCCGACGGCACGGCGGACGAGCTGAAGACGCTGACGGGCGGCGACCGCATCGACGTCGTCCTGCGCGACGCCGGCCACCTGGGCGCGGCCCTCGCCCTGCTGCCCCTGCCCAAGGAGGACGTCACCGTCGACCCCGACCGCCGTCTGCTCAGCGCCCCCGTCACCGACCGCATGGCCGCCCTCTCCGGTGTCGTCCGCGCCCTGGAGGAGGCGGGCGTCGAGGCGGAGGACGTGGCCCTGCGCCGCCCCACGCTGGACGAGGTCTTCCTCCACCTGACCGGCCGCGACGACCGCGCTGACGATCTCGCCAAGGAGGCCGTGTGAACACGTACGCGCTGACCGACTCCTGGACCATGACCCGGCGCGAACTCGCCCACTGGGCAAGGCATCCGGGCCGACTGGTCGTCGGGCTCGTCTTCCCGGTGATGCTGCTGCTGATGTTCGGCTACCTGGTCGGCGGCGGCCGCGGGGTGAGCGGTGACTACCTCGACTACCTGATGCCCGGCATGCTCGCGCTCACCATGGCCTTCGGCCTGGAGGGCACGATGCTCGCCGTCACCCAGGACCTGAACAAGGGCGTCATCGACCGCTTCCGGGCGATGCCGATGGCCGACGGCGCCGTCCTGGTGGGCCGTTCGGCGGCCGACATGCTCCAGTCGGCCCTCGGCCTGGCCGTGCTGATCGCCGTCGGCCTGGCCCTCGGCTGGCGCCCTCAGGGCGGACCGGGCGTCTTCCTGGGCGCGGTGGGTCTCCTCCTCCTCTTCCGCTTCGCGATGCTCTGGATCGGCATCCACCTGGCACTGGTGGCCGGGAAACCGGAGATGGTGCAGGCCGTGCAGATCCTGGTCTGGCCGGTCGGCTTCCTCTCCAACGCCCTCGCCACCCCCGCCGCGATGCCCGGCTGGCTCGGCACGGCCGTCGAATGGAACCCGATGTCCCGGACGGCGACAGCGGTCCGCGACCTCTTCGGCGGCACAGGCGCAGACCCGGCCCACATCTGGGCGGCAGTCGGCTGGCCCCTGGCCCTGCTGGCAGTCTTCTTCCCCCTCGCCGTAAGAAAGTTCACCCACATGAGCCACTGACCCAGCCGACGCCGCGTGTGTCTCTCGAAGCTCCCCCTGCGTCCCCGGACGGCAACGCCGGCGCGCCCGCACGGCCACCGACACCGCCGAGGACATCGACGACGCGGCTACACACCCGAGGTGTCGAGCCACCGCCCTCGACGGCTGCCGACGCCGCCGAGGGCCGGCGAACAGGCGTCGCGTCGCGCTCGTCTCCAGCAGCCGTGGCCGACGCTCTCTGCGGCTCCGAGGGCCGCCGGCGGCTCATGACGGGCCACCGGCACCCGCGACCGCTCACGACCCGCACGACAGCTCTGGAACGCAACGCCTCGGCCGGCACCCTCGACCACCGCCCTCGACCGCCGCGTGGGCCCGGGGGGTGCCTCCCGGGGCCCGGGCCCGGCGGCCGCTAGTGGTGGAACCCGGTGGCCGCCCCCTTGTCCCTCGTCGACGGCCCCGACTGTCGCCGGAGTTCCGGGAGCAGTCGGGTCAGGTCCTCCACGAACAGCTCGGCGAGGTCTTCAGAGAAGCCGTTTCTGCAGACCACCCGCAGCACGGAGAGGTCCTCCCGGTTCGCCGGGAAGGTGTACGCGGGCACCAGCCAGCCGCTCTCGCGCAGCCGCCGGGAGACGTCGAAGACGTCGTACGACTCCACGTCCGGCGCCGTGGTGAAGGCGAACACCGGCAGCTCGTCGCCCCGCGTGAGGAGCCGGAAGTCGCCCAGTGCCTCCACCCGGTCGGCGATGCCCCGGGCCACGTTCCGCGTGGACTGCTGCACGGCCCGGTAGCCCTCGCGGCCCAGCCGCAGCAGCGTGTAGTACTGCGCGACGACCTGCGCGCCCGGCCGGGAGAAGTTGAGGGCGAAGGTCGGCATGTCGCCGCCGAGGTAGTTCACGCGGAAGACGAGCTCCTCCGGCAGCGCCTCCTTGTCGCGCCACAGCGCCCAGCCGACCCCCGGGTACACGAGCCCGTACTTGTGCCCCGAGGTGTTGATGGACGCCACGCGCGGGAGGCGGAAGTCCCACACCAGGTCCTCGTCGAGGAAAGGCGCGATCATCGCGCCGGACGCGCCGTCCACGTGCACCGCGATGTCGAGGCCGGTCCGCTCCTGGAGAGCGTCCAGCGCGGCGCACAGCTCGGCGATCGGCTCGTAGGACCCGTCGAACGTGGAGCCGAGGATGCCGACGACCCCGATCGTGTTCTCGTCGCACAGCTCGGCCGCAGCCTGCGGGTCCAGATGGAACCGGTCCCCCTCCATGGGGACCTGACGGGCCTCCACCTCCCAGAAGTTGCAGAACTTCTCCCAGCAGACCTGGACGTTGACCCCCATCACGAGGTTCGGACGGGCGCCCGGGTATCGGTCGGCGTTGCGCAGCGACCACCGCCGCTTCAGCGCCATCCCCGCGAGCATGCACGCCTCGCTCGACCCGGTCGTCGAACAGCCCACGGCCGCCGAGGGATCGGGCGCGTTCCACAGGTCGGCGAGCATCGCCACACAGCGCCGCTCCAGCTCGGCGGTGCGCGGATACTCGTCCTTGTCGATCATGTTCTTGTCCCGGCAGTCCGCCATCAGCACCCCGGCCTGCGGCTCCATCCACGTGGTGACGAAGGTGGCCAGGTTGAGCCGCGCATTGCCGTCCAGCATCAGTTCGTCGTGCACCAGCTGATAGGCCGTCGACGGCGGCATCGGCCGGTCCGGGAGCCGGTGCTTCGGAGGCGCCTCGGTCATGCCGCCGACCGGGTTCGCCTCGCCGTAGAAGGGATTCACGGACAGCGGGCGCTCGTCGGGCTTCTCGGGGCCTTTGTGGAGGGGCATGGCTTGTGTACTCCCAACTGGCGGAGCGGCGGTCGCCGAGTGGCGTTCTGCCGCTTCATCGGATGGAGGGGCCTGTTCGGTTCACGTGCTCACCGCACCGCCGTTCCATCGTCGCGCAACTGCATCTGCGGCCGCCCCGTCACCAGCAGCCAGGCGGGCAGCGAGGCGAAGCAGAGCAGGGCGATGATCGCGGGCGAGGCGACCAGGGCGGCGGCCGTGAACAGGCTCAGCCAGCCCTGCCGGGTGATGGCGAGGAGCACGCCCAGCACGCCCGCCGCCACGCCCACCGCCGGGTGCACGCCGGGCACGAGGGCATGGGCGGCGAGGCCGAGGGCGACGCCGACGAACACGGCCGGGAAGATCCGACCGCCCCGGAAGCCGCAGGACGCGGCGACGAGCAGCGCCGCCAGCTTCACCACCGTCATCGTGGCGAACTGGCCGGCCGACCAGCCCTCGGGATCGGCCGCGAGCTCCCCGATCTCGTCCAGTCCCTTGAACAGCGTCAGATGGCCGCCCAGAGCCCCCAGCAGCCCCAGGACGAGCCCGCCGGCCGGCAGCGCCAGCATCGGGTGTCCCAGGCGCGCGAACGCGCCGTGGACGTAGGGGAAGGCGCAGACGGCGCCCAGGGCGAGCAGCGCCCCCGCCGACGCGATCACGAGCATCGCCAGCAGATCGCTCCACCCGGGCTGCCCGAACGCGGGCAGGTCGAGGTCGAAGGTCGGATGGTCCACCAGGGTGGTCGTCATCGAGCCGACCGCGGCAGCGACCAGCGGTGCGAAGACGTTGTCCCACAACGGCCCCTTCGTCTGCCGCCCCGCCAGCGCCTCGGAGATCAGCAGCGCCGCCGCCACCGGCGTCCCGAACAGCGCGCCGATCGTCGCCGCCTCCGCCAGTACGGACCACAGCCCGCCCGGTGCCCGGGGCAGCAGCCTGTGTCCCAACCAGAAGGCGAGCCCGACGTTCACGGCGATGATCGGGTTCTCCGGGCCCAGACTCGGCCCGCCCGCCAGCATCAGCGCGGTCGCCACCAGCAGCCCGGGGAGCACGGCCGGCGGCAGCACGCGCGCGTCCAGCCCCAGCGTGGCCGGATCGGGCCCCGCGTGCCCCGGCACCTTCCACACCACCAGCCCCACCAGCACCCCGGTCGAGGTGAGCATCACGAGCATCCACAGCACCGAGTACCGGCCCACGCCCAGCGCGTCCGGCAGGTTCTGCCACAGCACGTCCTGCAGCAGCTCGGCCAGCTCGCTCACCAGCACGAACAGCAGGCTCGCCAGCACGCCGACGACGAGAGCGGGCAGGATCAACGGCAGCAGGGCGCGCGCGGGGGTCGCCGGAGCGGTGGGCGCCTGCTGCGCGGTGTCCTGGGCCACGCGATCACGATAAGCGGATGAAACGGACACGACACCCGGGCGGCGACGGACGGAGACGGACGGAGACGGGCGGCGACGGGCGGGGACTGACGCGGGACGCGCTTGGGCACACGCCGCGGAGGAACCGCGCTTGCACCTCACGTGGCGTGAGGACCCACCGTGGAGCACGTACCGAGAAGGGAGCGGACGAAGTGAGCTACTCCGTAGGACAGGTCGCCGGATTCGCCGGGGTCACGGTGCGCGCACTGCACCACTACGACGACATCGGCCTGCTCGTCCCGAGCGGGCGCAGCCACGCTGGCCACCGGCGCTACAGCGACGCCGACCTCGACCGGTTGCAGCAGATCCTGTTCTACCGGGAGCTCGGCTTCCCGCTCGAGGAGGTCGCCGCCCTGCTCGACGACCCGGCCGCGGACCCGCGCGCGCACCTGCGCCGCCAGCACGAGTTGCTGACCGCCCGGATCGAGAAGCTGCAGAAGATGGCGACGGCCGTGGAGCACGCCATGGAGGCACGCAAGATGGGCATCGACCTGACACCCGAGGAGCGCTTCGAGGTCTTCGGCGACAAAGACCCCGAGCAGTACGCCGAGGAGGCGGAGCAGCGCTGGGGCGACACGGAGATGTACGCCGAGTCACAGCGCCGCGCCGCGAACTACACCAAGGACGACTGGAAGCGCATGCAGGCGGAGATCGACGCCTGGAACGCGTGGTACGGCGACCTGATGGACGCCGGTGAACTGCCGACCGGCGACCGGGCGATGGACATGGCCGAGGAACACCGGCAGCACCTGTGCACCTGGTTCTACGACGCGTCGCACACGTTCCACCAGTGCCTCGGCGACATGTATGTGTCCGACGAGCGCTTCAAGGCGTTCTACGACTCCACGCGCCCGGGCCTCGCCGAGCACCTCAACGAGGCGATCAAGGCGAACGCGGCCCGGCACACGCCGTAGGTCCGGCACACGTCATAGGCGCGGCACGCGCGTCGCAGGGCACACGCGCGTGAGGTGGCCTGGTCCGGGGGCTACTCCCGGACCAGGATCACCGCGGTCCCGTAGGCGCACACCTCGGTGCCCACGTCCGCCGCCTCCGTCACGTCGAAGCGGAACGCCAGCACGCCGTTGGCTCCACGCGCGTGTGCCTGTTCGATGAGCCGTTCCATGGCCTGGTTGCGGGTCTCCACGAGGGTTTTGGTCAACCCCTTGAGCTCGCCGCCGATCATCGACTTCAGGCCGGCGCCGATCTGACTGCCCAGGTGCCGTGAGCGCACCGTCAGCCCGAAGACCTCGCCGATGACCTGCTGCACCCGGTACCCGGGCGCGTCGTTCGTGGTGACGACCAGTACGTCCGGCTGAGGGCCCTGCCCGCCGCCGTAATCATCGATGCCCATGTTCACAGGTTTGACCAAGCAGGAGCACAGTGCATCCTGGGGGAGGCCCTGGGAACCTGGTTCTGTGGCGCCGCGTTGATAACTTTGGGCGGTCCCGCCGCCGCACCGCCGCCTTCACCCCTCAGGAGCCCGGAACCCGTGACTACCCTCGCCCTCGGCCCCGAGTGGATTACTCCGGACTATCTGATCTCGACGTTCGGTCTGATCGGAATCCTGGTCATCGTGTTCGCCGAGTCGGGCCTGTTCGCCTTCCTCCCCGGTGACTCCCTGCTGTTCACGGCCGGCCTGCTGGTGGCCGACGGCAAGTGGATCCACCAGCCGCTGTGGCTCGTGTGCACCCTGATCGTGATCGCGGCCGTCCTCGGTGACCAGGTCGGTTACCTGATCGGCAAGTTCTTCGGACCCAAGCTGTTCAACCGTCCGAACTCCAAGCTCTTCAAGAAGGAGAACCTGGAGAAAGCGCACGAGTTCATGGACAAGTTCGGCCCCAAGGCCATCGTCCTGGCCCGCTTCGTCCCGATCGTGCGCACTTTCGCGCCGATCGTCGCCGGCGCCGGCCGCATGAAGTACCGCACGTTCATCACGTACAACGTCATCGGCGGCATCCTCTGGGGCACGGGCGTGACGGTCGCGGGCTACTTCCTCGGCCAGATCGACCTCATCAAGAACCACGTCGAGGCGATCCTCGTCCTGATCGTCGTCATCTCGGTCGTCCCGGTGATCATCGAGGTCCTCAAGGCCCGCAAGGAAGCCCGCAACGCGCCTCTGGAGCAGCAGCCCCACCAGCAGCAGCCCCCGGTCATGGACGACGCGACGACCCAGCTCCGCCGGATCGACCAGCACGACCCGTACGGCCAGCACGGCCAGCACGGCCAGCAGGGTCAGCAGGGTCAGCAGGGTCAGACCTACGAGAACGACTACTACGGTCAGCAGCAGTACCCGCAGGAGCCGTACCCCCAGGACTGGCAGCAGCAGCCCCAACAGCAGCCGTACGGTGCCCAGCAGAACAGCCAGTACCCGTACAACGACAGCCGCGGCTACTGAGGCTCCCCAAAGGGCGCGGGGCCGTCAGAACCCCCGCGTCCGCTTCGCGGCCCGGCGCTTCTCGGCGGAGCCGATCCGCAGGAACAGCCGCGACACCTCGGATCCCAGGTTCACCCCGATGGCGATGGCCATGGCCAACGCCGCGGCCTTGGTGAGCGACACCAACCCCGCGTCCACCTCGTTCTGCGCGATCGCCAGCAGCCCGAAATACGTGGCAGACCCCGGCAACAGGGGCCCGATCGCAGCGGTGGTGTACGGCAGCGCGGAAGCGAACCGGTAGCGCGAGAGCAACTGTCCGAACAGCCCCACGACCCCCGCCGCGACGGCCGTGGAGGCGACCGGCGAGATCTCGCCGGCGTAGTGCATCGCGCCGTACACCGACCAGGCGACTCCGCCGTTCAGGGTGACGGCCAGCACGGTGGAACGTTCCTGCTGGAGAAGCACCGCGAACGTCAACGACAGCAGCATCGAGGCGCCGATCTGCCACAACGGCCGCTTGGTGACGCCCAGGGCCGCGTCGGGGTTGAGGTGCGCCCCGAGCTGCACGCCGACGTAGAGCATCACCAGCACGCCGACGACGATGCCGACGAAGAAGTACATGACCTCCAGCAGACGCGCGGCGGCGGTGATGTAGAAGCCGGTCAGGCCGTCCTGGACGCCCGCCACCAGCGCCCGTCCGGGCAGCAGCGCGAACAGCCCGCCGGTGATGACCGCGGACGCCTTCACCTCGACGCCCGCCACCGTCAGCGCGACGCCGATGGCGGCCGGCGGCATCGCGGCGACCAGGAACTGGTAGAACTCCGGCAGCCCGCGCCCCGCGCACAGCCAGGCCAGCCGGTCGCCGAGCATCGCGCCCAGCGCGGCCGCCACGAACACGACCAGGTCACCGCCGACCAGCACCGAGGCCGCGCCCGCGAGCAGCCCGCTCGCCGAGGTCAGCACCCAGGTCGGGTACGGATGCCGGTTGCGGCGCATTCCGGCGAGCCGCCGGTAGGCCTCTTCCAGGGTGAGATGGGTCTCCGGGTCGCTCAGGTCGTCGACGAGCCGGAAGACGGCCGCCAGGCGCGTGTAGTCGGTGCCTCGCCGGCGTACCGTCCGCGACGCCGTGACCGGGTCCTCCACCAGGGACGGCTGGTACGAGATCGACAGCAGTGTGAAGGTCACGTTCGGCTCGCAGCGGTCGAGCCCGTACGAGCGGCAGACCGCGAACATCGCGGCCTCCACGTCCTCGGCGCCTTCCCCGCCCGCGAGCAGCAACTCGCCGATGCGCAGCGTCAGGTCGAGTACGCGCGGGACGGCCGGAGCGCCCTCCTCCGCCTTCGGCCCCGGCTCCGGAGCGGGCCGCTCGGCCACCGGCATCCGCAGCATCGTGCGCATCCGGTCCTGCCAGGGCACGTCCTTGGTCAGACTCACCAGCGGCACGCCGTCGGGCGGCGTGAACGCGACCGGGGCATCACGGACGCTGTATGTGCGAGGCAGGCTGAACGCCGATCCCTCGGCCTCCCCGGCGGCCTGCTGGCCCACGTCCAGCCCGTCCGGGACGGCGAACTCCGACGTGGTCTCCGACTCGCCGCCGGTCTTCGGGACGGCCAGCCCGGCCGGGATCGCGAACTCGGATGTGATCTCGGGGTCGAAGGCACTCCTCGCCTCGTCCGACTGCGGCTTGCGCGCCTCCGCCTCCGACACCTCGCAACGCTCCCTGAACGACACTTTCCGTAGGCCTCAGTATGCGCACAGACACGCGAAAGGGCCGCACGCGTACGCGTGCGGCCCTTTACGCACCTCTACACAGGGAGCCTCAGTGGCCGCCCTCGTCCTTGAAGCGCTTGTAGGACCGCTCGATCTCGGCCTCGGCGTCGGTACGGCCGACCCAGTCGGCGCCCTCGACGGACTTGCCGGGCTCGAGGTCCTTGTAGACCTCGAAGAAGTGCTGGATCTCCAGGCGGTCGAACTCCGACACGTGGTGGATGTCGCGCAGGTGCTCCACGCGCGGGTCGGTCGCCGGGACGCACAGCAGCTTGTCGTCGCCGCCGGCCTCGTCCGTCATCCGGAACATCCCGATCGCGCGGCAGCGGATCAGGCAGCCGGGGAACGTCGGCTCGTCCAGGATGACCAGCGCGTCCAGCGGGTCGCCGTCCTCGCCGAGAGTGTTCTCGACGAAGCCGTAGTCGGTCGGGTAGGCGGTCGAGGTGAAGAGTCGACGGTCCAGGCGGATCCGACCGGTCTCGTGGTCCACCTCGTACTTGTTCCGCGAACCCTTCGGGATCTCGATCGTGACGTCGAACTCCACCGGTGGCTCCTCCATGATCAACACATAGTTCTGGTGGTTAAGTGTCCCTCACGCAGGTGTGTGATCGCGAAAGGGGCTGGTGTTCGTGCCAGAGCTGAGGCTTTGGCGGGCCGCGAGACCGCATGTGGTGCGGGTCACGGACGCCGTACGACCGCGTCTGGCACGGGCCGCAGGAATCGTACGGCCCCGCCTCGCGCGCGTGACGGCGACCGCGAAACCGCAGCTCGCACGGATCGCCCAGGCGGCGAAACCGCAGCTCGCGCGGATCACGACGGCCGGTGCGAACATCAGGTCCTGGCAATACACCGCGGGGGCGGCGACCGCCGGGCTGGCGCTGGCCGCCGGTGCCGTGACCGCCGCCGGCCCCTGGGACTCCACCGGTCAGCGTACGGCTGAGCGGGACCGGGCCGTCGCACTGGAACGGACGGGTGGCGCAGATCACGGACGTTCGGACGATTCGTCCCGAACGTCCGACACGGCGGCCGGAGCGCCCCGGCCCGCCCCCAGCGCCGCCGCCGTCCTCGCGGGCCTCGGAGGCGCCGCCAACACCGTGAAGTCCGCCCCGGACGCTCTCCCGACCGGTACGGGCCTCGCGGGCGTCCTGAACCCCCTCCTGGGCGATCCGGCCCTGGGCGCCCGGCACGCCGCCGCGGTCGTCGACGTGGCCACCGGCAAGCGCCTGTACGGCGTGGGGGGCGGCGACGCGTTGACCCCGGCGTCCACCACGAAGATCGCCACCGCGGTCGCCGCGCTCTCCGCGATGGGCGGCGAGCACCGGCTCACCACGCGCGCGGTGTTGGAACCCGACACCAAGGAGCTCGTTCTCGTCGGCGGCGGCGACCCCACCCTCACGGCCCGCAAGGACGCCGAGGGCTGGGCGAGCCTGCACACCCTCGCCGGTGCCACCGCGGCCGCCCTGAAGAAGCACGGCCTCACCAAGGTGACGCTCTCGTACGACACGACCCTGTACGCGGGAACCGAAGTTCACCCCATCGGGGTCAACCCCAACCTCGCCCCCGTCACCGCCCTGTCCGCCGACGAGGGCCGCACCGACGACTCCCTCAGCGGTCCGACGACGCGCGTGAGCGACCCGGCGGCCGACGCGACCGTCAAGTTCGCGAAGTTCCTGAAGGCCGAAGGCATCACGACCACGGCTCCCGGCCCCTCCAAGGCGACCACGCGCGCGCAGCGACTCGCCACGGTCTCCTCGCCCCCGCTGTCCACCCTGGTCGAACGGATGCTGACCAACAGCGACAACGACATCGCCGAGTCCCTCGCCCGCCAGACCGCCCTCGCGACCGGCGTCCGCGCGGACTTCGCCGGCGCCGGCAAGGCCGTCCAGGCGCAACTGAAGAAGCTCGGACTGCCCACGGCCGGGGCCCGGTTCAAGGACGGCAGCGGCCTCGACCGCGGGAACCGGCTCACGGCGAACCTGCTGACCGCCCTCCTGGTCAAGGCGAGCGACCCCGCGCGCCCCGACCTGCGCCCCGTCCTCACCGGCCTCCCCGTCGCCGGCTTCACCGGCACCCTCGCCAGCCGCTACAGCGAAGGCGCGGCCGGCGTCGTCCGCGCCAAGACGGGCACGCTGACCGGTGTGAACGCCCTCGCAGGCACGGTCGTCGACCAGGACGGCCGGCTCCTCGCCTTCGCCCTTCTGGCCGCCGACACGACCGACCCGGCGGCGGCCCAGGCGGCGCTGGACCGGGCGGCCACGGCGCTCGCGGGGTGCGGCTGCCGGTGAGGGCCGGGCCCACCACCCCTGAGCCACCCCCACCGCCGACCCTGACATCTCCCTGACCGGACTCCTGCGACCTGCCCGCAACGGCGGCGCTCACGTACGGTTGACGCATGACGAGCATCGGTGGCGCTGCTTCTTCGGGGATGGTCGACTGGAATCTCGCGGTGGCGACCGCGACCCGGCTCGTACGGCCGGGACCCGAGGTCAGCCGTGACGAGGCGCGTGCCGTCGTCGCGGAACTGCGCCGACACGCCAAGGCCTCGGAGGAACACGTCCGAGGCTTCACTCGTATGGGCACCGACGACACCCACGACACCCCGATCCTCGTCGTCGACCGCCCGGGCTGGGTGCGGGCGAACGTGGCGGGCTTCCGGGAGATCCTCAAACCCCTCCTGGACAAGATGCAGGAACGGCGCGGCAGCACCCCCGGCGGCGCGGTCCTCGGAGCCGTCGGCGGCAAGGTCACCGGCGTCGAACTCGGCATGCTGCTCTCGTTCCTGTCCTCCCGGGTCCTAGGCCAGTACGAGACGTTCGCCCCCGCCACCCGCGAACTCCCGGCGGGTGCCAACGGCGGCGGTCGGCTGCTGCTCGTCGCGCCGAACATCGTCCACGTGGAACGCGAACTCGACGTGGAGCCCCACGACTTCCGCCTGTGGGTGTGCCTCCACGAGGAGACGCACCGCACCCAGTTCTCCGCCGTGCCCTGGCTGCGCGACCACCTGGAGGGCGAAATCCAGTCGTTCTTGGGCGAGACCGACGTCGACCCCATGACGTTCCTGGAGCGGATCCGGGAGGCCGCCCAGTCCCTCGCCGGCGGCCGCCCCGAGGGCGAGGAGGAGGACGACGGTGGGCGCTCCCTGGTCGAACTCGTGCAGACGCCCGCCCAGCGCGAGATCCTCGCCCGTCTCACCGCCGTGATGTCCCTCCTGGAGGGACACGCCGACTTCGTCATGGACGGAGTCGGCCCGGAAGTCGTCTCGAGCGTCGCCGAGATCCGCGAGAAGTTCCAGCAGCGCCGGGCCAAGGGCGCCTCCCGACTGGACATCGCGCTGCGCAAGTTGCTGGGCCTGGACGCCAAACTCAAGCAGTACCGGGACGGCGAACGCTTCGTCCGGGCCGTCGTCGACCAGGTCGGCATGGACGGCTTCAACCGGGTGTGGACCTCCCCGAACACACTTCCGACCAAGACCGAGATCGCGAAACCGGCGGACTGGGTCGCGAGGGTGCACCGCAAGGCCGAGTCGTGAACCCCCGAGAAGGGTGGTGAACCGAAACCGGCCGTCGGCAGGCGAACGCCCCCGCAATCACCCGTCCGAGGGACCGTGAGGCTCGTGCAGGCGTGCAATGCTCAGGGAACGGCCCGGTTCTGTCACCATCTACACACTCTGAGTGACCGAACCTCGGGCTCACCCCCGAAAACTTCATGAAGGGAACCGGACAATGGGTCCCCATCCTGCGGTCGCGGCGATACGCCTGGCGGTCCGCCGCGTACTTCACGACATCCTCAACGACCACCCCGCCCCTGAAGCGAGCCCGCACGAGCGCCCCCCGGCGCCGCTCGTGCTCGTGGCGTGCTCCGGCGGCGCCGACTCCATGGCACTCGCCTCCGCCCTGGCCTTCGAGGCCCCCCGCCTCGGCATCCGGGCCGGCGGCGTCACCGTCGACCACGGCCTGCAGACCGGCTCCGACCTGCGCGCCGCGGAAGTGGTCCTGCGCCTGCGCGAACTCGGCCTCGACCCCGTCGAGTGCACTCCTGTGACCGTCGGCCGCGACGGCGGCCCCGAGGCCGCCGCCCGTGACGCGCGCTACGCCGCCCTCGACGCCGCGGCCGAACGCCACGGCGCCGCCGCCGTTCTGCTCGGCCACACCCGGGACGACCAGGCCGAAACCGTCCTGCTCGGACTCGCCCGCGGCTCCGGCATCCGCTCCCTGTCCGGAATGGCCGCGGTCTCGGGGGCCGACGGCCGTTACCGCCGCCCCTTCCTCCAGCTCGACCGGCAGACCGCCCGCAAGGCCTGCATGGTCCAGTCGCTGCCCGTCTGGGACGACCCGCACAACGCGGATCCGGCCTACACCCGCTCGCGGCTGCGCCACGAGGGCCTGCCCGCACTGGAGAAAGCCCTCGGCAAAGGCGTCGTCGAAGCCCTCGCCCGCACGGCCCAGCTCTCCCGCGACGACGCCGACGCCCTGGACGCCTGGGCCGGCCAGGCCGAGTCCTCCGTACGGGACGCCACAGGCCTTCTGGAGTGCGCAAAGCTCTACGCCCTGCCGCCCGCCGTACGCCGCCGGATCCTGCGCCGCGCCGCCATCGAGGCGGGTGCTCCGGCCGGTTCCCTCTTCGCCCGGCACATCGAGGAGGTCGACCGGCTGATCACCGGCTGGCGCGGCCAGGGGGTCATCAATCTCCCCGGCAAAGTCGTCGCTCAGCGCCAGGGTGGCAGACTGGTGATTCGGCAAGGCTGAATCCGGGCCCTCCGGCAGGACCGCTTGCGTGGTCGCGGGCGGTTCCGGTGGCCGGTGGGACAACCGAAAGTGATGCGGGTGGACGCGAAAGACATGGGCACCGACCTCAAAGAGGTGCTCATCACCAAGGAAGAGATCGACGCGAAGCTGGCCGAGCTGGCCGCGAAGATCGACGCGGAGTACGCGGGCAAGGATCTGCTCATCGTCGGCGTCCTCAAGGGCGCGGTGATGGTCATGGCCGATCTCGCACGAGCGCTGTCCACCCCCGTCACCATGGACTGGATGGCCGTGTCCTCCTACGGCGCGGGCACCCAGTCCTCCGGTGTCGTGCGGATCCTCAAGGACCTCGACACCGACATCAAGGGCAAGCACGTCCTCATCGTCGAGGACATCATCGACTCCGGCCTGACCCTGTCCTGGCTGCTCTCCAACCTCGGCTCGCGCGAGCCCGCCTCCCTCAAGGTGTGCACGCTGCTGCGCAAGCCCGAGGCGGCGAAGGTCGCCATCGACGTCGAGTGGGTCGGCTTCGACATCCCCAACGAGTTCGTCGTCGGCTACGGCCTCGACTACGCCGAGAAGTACCGCAACCTCCCGTTCGTCGGTACGCTCGCGCCTCACGTCTACGGCGGCTGAACCCGAAGGGGTCAAGCTCCGTACGAAGATCGGGAACCCCGACGGGCCTCGCGCCGTTGGAGCATGCAGACGGGTGCCCCAGCCGTCCCGTGCGGCTTCGCCCGACAAAGCTGGGGTACCGTCAGAAGAACTGTCTTATCAAACTCACTATGGCAGGAGGGACGGGGCGACACCGCTCCGTATGGATGGACGTGAAGCGATACTTCCGTGGGCCGGTCATGTGGATCGTGCTGGCCGTCCTTGCCGTGGTCGTGTTGATGCAGGTCGTCGGCTCGTCCGGCGGCTACAAGACGGTGGACACCGGCCAGGTCATTGCAGCGATCAACGACAACAAGGTCGAGTCGGCCAAACTCACCACCGGTGACGAGCAGACCATCAAGGCGACGCTCAAGGACGGCACAAAGATCGAGGGCAGCTCGAAGATCCAGGCGAGCTACATCGGCGATCAGGGCGTGACCATTGCCAACACGCTGCAGACCAAGTACCAGGACAAGCAGATTCCGGACGGGTACACGGTCTCGCCGACGAAGCAGAACGCCTTCGTCGGGATCTTGCTGTCCCTGCTCCCCTTCGTCCTCATCGTGGTCGTCTTCCTGTTCCTGATGAACCAGATGCAGGGCGGCGGCTCCCGAGTCATGAACTTCGGGAAGTCCAAGGCCAAGCTCATCACCAAGGACACGCCGAAGACGACGTTCGCCGACGTCGCCGGTTCGGACGAGGCCGTCGAGGAACTCCACGAGATCAAGGAGTTCCTCCAGGAGCCGGCGAAGTTCCAGGCCGTCGGTGCCAAGATCCCCAAGGGTGTGCTCCTGTACGGGCCGCCCGGCACCGGCAAGACCCTGCTCGCACGCGCCGTCGCCGGCGAGGCGGGCGTCCCCTTCTACTCGATCTCCGGGTCCGACTTCGTCGAGATGTTCGTCGGCGTCGGCGCCTCGCGAGTCCGTGACCTCTTCGAGCAGGCCAAGGCGAACGCCCCGGCGATCGTCTTCGTCGACGAGATCGACGCGGTCGGCCGTCACCGCGGCGCCGGCCTCGGCGGCGGTCACGACGAGCGCGAGCAGACGCTGAACCAGCTGCTCGTCGAGATGGACGGCTTCGACGTGAAGGGCGGCGTGATCCTCATCGCCGCCACGAACCGTCCCGACATCCTCGACCCCGCGCTGCTGCGCCCCGGCCGCTTCGACCGCCAGATCGCGGTCGACCGTCCGGACATGCAGGGCCGTCTGGAGATCCTCAAGGTCCACCAGAAGGGCAAGCCGGTCGCGCCCGACGTCGACCTGTCCGCCGTCGCCCGCCGCACCCCCGGCTTCACGGGTGCCGATCTCGCCAACGTGCTGAACGAGGCCGCTCTGCTGACGGCCCGCTCGGACCTGAAGCTGATCGACAACCACATGCTGGACGAGGCGATCGACCGTGTGGTCGCGGGCCCGCAGAAGCGGACCCGGATCATGTCGGACAAGGAGAAGAAGATCACCGCGTACCACGAGGGCGGGCACGCCCTGGTCGCGGCGGCGTCTCCGAACTCCGACCCGGTGCACAAGATCACCATCCTGTCCCGCGGCCGTGCGCTCGGCTACACGATGGTTCTCCCGGACGAGGACAAGTACTCGACCACCCGCAACGAGATGCTCGACCAGCTGGCCTACATGCTGGGTGGTCGTGCGGCGGAGGAACTGGTCTTCCACGACCCGACCACCGGCGCGGCGAACGACATCGAGAAGGCCACCACAACGGCCCGTGCGATGGTCACGCAGTACGGCATGACCGAGCGGCTGGGCGCGATCAAGTTCGGCGGCGACAACACCGAGCCGTTCCTCGGCCGTGAGATGGCTCACCAGCGCGACTACTCGGAAGAGGTCGCCGCCCTGGTGGACGAGGAAGTCAAGAAGCTCATCGAGAACGCGCACAACGAGGCCTGGGAGATCCTGGTCGAGAACCGCGACGTCCTCGACAACCTCGTGCTCCAGCTGCTGGAGAAGGAGACGCTGAACAAGGAGCAGATCGCCGAGGTCTTCTCCGCCATCGTGAAGCGTCCGGCCCGGCCCGCGTGGACCGGCTCCTCGCGGCGTACGCCGTCCACCCGTCCGCCGGTGCTCTCCCCCAGGGAGCTCGCACTGACGAACGGTGCCAACGGCTCGACGCCGGCGATCTCGACCGCGAAGTCCACCGCGGTCGAGCCCAGCCCGGTGGCCGAGCCCAGCCCGGAGGACCGCCCCGAGAGCTGACCCGGCTCCCGTAGGCCCCCACCAGGCCCGGAATGGATGCCGCGCCCCCCAGGATCTAGCCTGGGGGGCGCGGCATTTCCGTATGTCTGGTTTTGTATGCCGCAGATGAGGCGCGTGACCCATACGCGCGACCCGCACAGGAACGAGGCACGAGATGACCGACCCCGTGACGCTGGCCGGCGAGGGCTCCATCGGCGAGTTCGACGAGAAGCGTGCCGAGAACGCCGTACGCGAGTTGCTGATCGCGGTCGGCGAGGACCCGGACCGTGAGGGCCTTCGAGAGACTCCGGCGCGGGTGGCGCGGGCGTATCGGGAACTCCTGGCGGGGCTGACGCAGAAGCCCGAGGACGTCCTGACGACCACGTTCGATCTCGGCCACGACGAGATGGTCCTGGTGAAGGACATCGAAATCGTAAGTCTGTGCGAGCATCACATGCTGCCGTTCCATGGCGTGGCTCATGTCGGCTACATCCCGGCGGACAACGGCAAGATCACGGGGTTGTCGAAGCTCGCACGGCTGGTCGAGGTGTTCGCCCGCCGTCTACAGGTGCAGGAACGTCTCACCACGCAGGTCGCGGACTCCCTCATGCAGATCCTCGAGGCCCGGGGTGTGATCGTCGTCATCGAGGCCGAGCACATGTGCATGTCGGTGCGGGGGATCCGCAAGCCCGGTGCCAAGACCACGACGTCGGCCGTGCGCGGTCAGCTCCGGGACGCCACGACCCGAGCCGAGGCGATGAGCCTGATACTCGCGCGCTGATCGGCGTGGTGCTTCGTCGGGACGTGTTCCGTCGGGACGGTCGTCAGGCCGCCGACGCCGCGCCGTTCTCGTGGTTGTTGTCGTCCTCCGGGAGCTTGCACACGCGTTCCAGGAAGATGGCCGCCGCTATCACCGCGATGCCTGCCAGGACTGAGAAGCCGGCGTAGATGGCCTGGTCGCGACGGGCGGGGATGTCGAGGGACTCCAGAAGGAAGACGCCGGTGCCTCCGTACATGCCGGAGACCAGGGCGGCCACCAGGGCGCTGGCCTGGCCGAAGACGACCGCGCGGGCGGCCATCAGGGGGTCGACGCCCTTGGCCTCGGGGCGGCGTTCGCGCTGGGCCTTGAGGCGGGCGCGCAAAGACAACGCCGTCGCCAGCAGGACCACGGCGATCAGCGCGAGGACGATGGGGGCGGCCAGCGGGACGCTGGGGAGGGTCCCGATCGAGTTCCACAGGCGGGCGCCCGCCCAGGACAGGATCGCGGCCACGACGAACACGCCGGCCAGCACCCTGATGCGCAGCTCTCTCACGGTGTCCCTTCAACTCCCCCGAGCCCGCGGGTGTGAACAGCACGCGGGCAGTGGTCTTCTCGGCCTCTCTTCTTGACCTTAACGACTAGTCGGGCAGGTGGAGTTCCAGGTCCTGGCGGGCCGCGACGCCTTCGCGGGTGAGGGTGTCGAGGAGGGCGGCGACCGTGCCCCGGCCGGGCAGTTGGGCCTCGGGCTCCACGTCGTGCCAGGGGGCCAGGACGAACGCGCGTTCGTGCGCGCGGGGGTGGGGGAGCGTGAGCTGCGGGTCGTCGGCGACGACGTCCGCGTAGGCGACGATGTCGACGTCCAGCGTGCGCGCGCCCCAGCGTTCCTCCCGTACCCGGTGGAAGGCCTCCTCGACGGCGTGGGCGCGCTCCAGGAGGGAGGACGGCGGGAGCGTCGTCTTCAGCAGGACCACCGCGTTGAAGTACGACGGCTGGCTGCCGGGCTCGACGCCCCACGGCTCGGTCTCGTACACCGGGGAGACCGCCTTGATGCGGACGCCGGGGGTGTCCTCGAGGGCGTCGATGGCTCCCTGGAGGGTCTCCAGGCGGTTGCCGAGGTTGGAGCCGAGCGCGATCACGGCGCGTTTGGGGTTGTGCAGGGTGGTGTCGGCGGCGTCGACCTTCTCGACGACGGAGGCGGGTACCGGCTGTACGGTCGGGTCGCTCTGACCCTTGGTGAAGAATGCGGTCATACTCGGCTCCGGGTGATGGTGACGGTCACGTCGTCGAAGGGGACGGTGATCGGTGCGTCCGGCTTGTGGACGCAGACCTCGACCTCCTCTACCCCCGAGTGCTTCAGACAGGCCTGGGCGATGCGCTCGGCGAGCGTCTCGATGAGGTCGACGGGCTCGCCCTGGACGACGGCCACGACCTCCTCCGCCACGATGCCGTAGTGCACGGTCTTCGCCAGGTCGTCGTCGGCCGCGGCCGGTCGGGTGTCCAGGCCCAGGACGAGGTCCACGATGAAGGTCTGGCCCTCCTCGCGTTCCTTGGGGAACACGCCGTGGTACCCACGGGCCTTGAGGCCGCGCAGCGCGACACGATCCACGCGAATCACTCCTGCAATCGTCGGGTTTCGGCCGGTGCGTCCCGGGTGCGGACTCCACCCCGGCCTGGAACGAATCTACCTGCGAGCACTGACAGCCCCGGCCCCCGCCGCAGTGGCCCGGGCCGGAGCCGGGAGTCTTCACCGGGCGTTTCCCTTGGGGAACCCGGCGGCTCACGGGCTGGTAGCCGCCCCTACCCACAGGTTCGTGATTCCAACCACTTCTTGCTCCCTGTGGGCTCAGGACGGGGTGTCCTCGTCCTCGGCGTCCTCGGACTCGTCGTTTTCGGCCAGCACCGGGGAGGCGTGGTGCGACCACAGCTTCCAGCCCTCCGGGGTGCGCCGGAAGACGTTCGTGGCGACCACCAGCTGGCCGACGAGCGGGCCGAGCTCCTCGCCGTCCTCCGGCGCCGGGCCGCCGCTGAGGATGTTCTCGGTGCAGGTCACCAGCGCGGTGTCACCGGTGACGGAGACATGCACGTCGGTGAGGAAGAACTGGATGTAGTCGGTGTTCGCCATGATCAGCGCGTACGACCTGAGGACCTCGCCCCGGCCGGTGAGCACCGGCCAGCCGGGATGCACGCAGGAGATCACGCCGACGTCCGCCGGGTCGTGGTACGTCTCGTCCACCCCCAGGTCGGCCGGGGTCAGCCAGTGGGAGGACACCCCTTCGAAGTCGCCCTGCTCCAGTGCCTCGTAGAAGGCGGTGTTGGCGGCCTCGACCTGCTCGACGTCGGTGTGCGGGGCGCTCACCGGGTTCCTTCCGCGCGCGGGGTCTCATTCGCGATCCGTGTGTCGCCCGGCCCGTCGGCCTCTTCACGCGCCCACTCCACGGCGCGGGCGACCCGTACCGCGTCCGCCGTCGCGCGGACCTCGTGCACGCGGACCGCCCAGGCGCCCGCCTGCGCCGCGAGGGCGGAGACGGCGGCCGTGGCGGCGTCGCGCTCGCGCGCGGGCGGCGGTGCGCCCTTCGGGTCGGCCAGAACGCGGCCGAGAAAGCGCTTGCGGGAGGCGGCGACGAGCAAGGGGTGCCCGAGGGCGTGCAGCCGGTCGAGGTGGGCCAGCAGGGAGAGGTCGTGGTCGGCCTCCTTGCTGAAGCCGAGGCCCGGGTCGACGACGATGCGGTCGGGGGAGATGCCGCCGGCCAGGACGGCGTCCACGCGCGCGTGGAGTTCGTCCACGACTTCGCAGACGACGTCGGCGTAGACGCCCTTGACGTTGCCGCCCTCCAGGAAGCCGCGCCAGTGCATGACGACGAAGGGGGCGCCCGACTCCGCGACGGCCGGGATCATCTCCGGGTCGGCGAGGCCGCCGCTGACGTCGTTGACGAGGGCGGCGCCGGCCGCGAGGGACCGGGCGGCGACGGAGGCGCGCATCGTGTCGACGGAGACGACGACGCCTTCGGAGGCGAGGCCGCGGACGACGGGGATGACCCGGCGCAGTTCCTCGGCCTCGTCGACGCGGGTGGCGCCGGGGCGGGTGGACTCGCCGCCGACGTCGACCAGGTCCGCGCCCTCGGCGACGAGCTGAAGGCCGTGTTTGACGGCGGCCGTCGTGTCGAACCAGCGGCCGCCGTCGGAGAAGGAGTCGGGGGTCACGTTGACGACCCCCATGACCGCGCAGCGGTCCCAATCCGGAAGGCCGACGACGCGCCCGCGTCCGCTCTGCTTGCTCATACGTTCAGCGTAGGCCCCGGAAGGAGCCGAGCCGTGGTGCGGCCCGGGCGGAAGCCCCAGGGCTGGGGGGCTGGGCTTCCGCCCGGACCGGTCTCGGTGGCCCGGGCCCGATTCCTGCCGGACCGGCGCGGCTGCGGCTATGCCGCCCGTACGTCGCGCTCCGCCACGGTGTGCGCACACGCGCGTGCCGGCTTGGAGCGACGGCGCAGGAAGCGGGGCAGGGGCAGAGCGAGGTTGACGAAGCCCTCGGCCTGCATGGCGGCGAAGCCGATGCGGGGGAGGTCGCCGGAGGCCCGGTAGACGACGAAGCGGGGCTCCCAGCGGGGCTGGAACTTGGCGTTGAACTTGTACAGCGACTCGATCTGGAACCAGCGCGAGAGGAACACGAGCAGTCCGCGCCAGGCGCGCAGCACCGGGCCGGCGCCGATCTTCTCGCCGCGGGCCAGCGCCGAGCGGAACATGGCGAAGTTCAGCGACACGCGCGCGATGCCGAACTTCGGGGCGGCCTGGAGGGCGGCGACGATCAGCAGTTCGTTCATGCCCGGGTCGGCCGAGCGGTCCCGGCGCATCAGGTCCAGGGAGGCGCCGTCCGGGCCCCAGGGCACGAAGTGCAGGATCGCCTTCAGGTCGCCGTACTCGCCGGGCTCGGGGTCGGTCTTGTGGGCGGTGGCGATGAGGCAGTCCCCGTCGGCGGTGTCGCCGACGCGGCCCAGGGCCATCGAGAAGCCGCGCTCGGTGTCGGTGCCGCGCCAGTCCTCCGCGGCCCGCCGGATGCGCTCCAGTTCGGCGTCGCCGAGGTCACGGACGCGCCGTACCCGGGTCTCGTAACCGGCGCGTTCGATGCGCTTGACCATCTGGCGCACGTTGCGCATCGCGCGGCCGGCGAGGGAGAAATCCGCCACGTCCACCACCGCCTCGTCGCCCAGTTCGAGGGCGTCCAGGCCGGTCTCCCGGGTCCACACCTCGCCGCCCGTCTCCGAGCAGCCCATGACGGCGGGGGTCCAGGAGTGGGCCTTGGCCTCGTCCATGAAGCGCTCGATGGCGCCCGGCCAGGCCTCGACGTCGCCGATGGGGTCGCCGCTGGCGAGCATCACGCCGGAGACGACGCGGTAGGTCACCGCCGCCTTGCCGCTGGGGGAGAAGACGACGGCCTTGTCGCGGCGCAGCGCGAAGTGGCCGAGGGAGTCACGGCGGCCGTGCTTCTCCAGCAGGGCGCGCAGGCGGCTCTCGTCCTCCTCGGTCAGGCGGGCGGCCGGGTGCTCGGGGCGGAAGGCGAGGTAGATCGTGGTGACCGCGGTGATCCAGCCGAGCGCGCCCAGGGAGAAGGCGACGGTCCAGGACGTGTTGCCCGCGTAGTCGACCGGGCCTTCGAAGCCGAAGAGGCCGTACAGGACGTGCGTAATGCGATCGGCCAGGCTCGGGTCGCCGATCAGGCGGTTCGGGTGGACGCTGACGATGATCAGTCCGAGACCGAGGGAACCGGCGCCCATGAGGACGAAGTTGGCGAGCGCGCGCCAGCGGCTGCGCGGGTCGGGCAGCGCGGCGAACTGTTCGCGGTGCACCAGCAGCGGCACCAGGATCGCGACCGAGATGAGCGCGCCCACGACCGAGTGCCGGTACACGAACTGCGCGATCGCGCCCGCCGGGAGCAGCACCACCGCGGCCCGCCACGCGCGCCGCTTGCTGCGCCTGAGGCCGTGCGCGAGGAGCAGCAGCAGGATGCCGGCGCTGAGCGACAGCGCGGCCGCGAACGGCCCGAACGCGCCGGGCAGCACCTCGGCGACGGTGTGCATACGGCTGTTCCGGAACCGCGGGAAGACGCCCGCGGCTACGTCGAGCAGGCCCACGAGGGCACAGGCCCTGGCGACCAGGGCGGGAACGGACTCAGGGCGCGGACCTCGTACTATCCGCCGCACCCGGCTTGATCCGCGCGGAACCCCGCCCGACAGTTCCGCATCTTCCGTGACAGACATCGCATCCCGTAGTTCCGCGAGAGACCTTGGATCCGGTGCCGATTCGGGCATCCGGCGACATTGCGCCCTCTAGGACGGTGTCTTGGGGGCTGAGGTTCACTCAGCTCCTCAAAGCCACTGAAAAGGCGAAGGAAAGTCCGGGACAAGCCCTCGCGAAGGAGTCGGGGGGAGCGGGCGTGATCCCAGACGGAGAGCAGGCAGGAAACCAACGCATGGGTCTCACGAGTAACAAAGTGCTGCTGCTGTCAGTGCTGTTCGCCGTGCTGCTGTTCGTCGGCACGGTCTGGCTCTGGCCGCGGCTGGCCAAGCGCAGCTGGCGAGCCGTCAGCGGGCGGATCGGGCTGCTGTTGGCCACGCAGTTGGCGCTCTTCGCGTCCATAGGCCTCTCCGCCAATCAGGCGTTCGGCTTCTACGCCAGCTGGGCGGACCTGTTCGGTCAGGAGACGGACCGGGGCGTGGTCGTCGACCACGCGGAGGGAGGCGCCCCGGCGGGGCCGTTGAAGGTGGTCGACACGCGGCGCGTGGACGGCGGCGGTGGCGGGCGTCCGGAGTTCGGCGGCCAGATCCAGAAGATCGCCATCCAAGGGCGCACGACGCACATCGCCACGCCCGCGTACGTGTATCTGCCGCCGGAGTACTTCGCTCCGGAGTACCGCACGCGCACGTTCCCGGCGGCCGTGGTCCTCACGGGCTACCCCGGTACGGCAGAGGCGCTGGTGGACAAGCTGCACTACCCGCGCACCGCGCGGCAGCTCGCCGAGGGCGGGCGCATGCAGCCGATGATTTTGGTGATGATGCGGCCGACGGTGGCGCCGCCGCGGGACACGGAGTGCGTGGACATCCCGGGGGGCCCGCAGACCGAGTCGTTCTTCGCCAAGGACCTGCCGGACGCCGTGACGGCCCACTACAGGGTGGGCAAGAAGCCCGGCAGCTGGGGAATCATCGGGGACTCCACGGGCGGTTACTGCGCGCTGAAGCTGGCGATGCACCACCCGGAGGTCTATGCGGCCGGCGCGGGTCTGTCGGCGTACTACAAGGCGCCGATCGACCCGACCACGGGGGACCTCTTCCAGGGGAACAAGGAGCTGCGCAATGAGGCGGATCTGCTCTGGTATCTGAAGAATCGTTCGGCTCCCAAGACCTCGCTGCTCGTCACCAGCAGCAAGGAGGGCGAATCCAACTACAAGGCCACGCTGAAGTTCATAGGGCTGGCGAAGGCAACGGGCCGGACGAGGATCTCGTCGATCATCCTGGAAAGCGGTGGGCACAACTTCAACACCTGGCGGCGGGAGATCCCGCCGACGCTGGAGTGGATCAGCGGGCGGCTGAGCGCCCGGTGAGCGCAGGGGCTCCCGGACCGGCGCCCCTGCCCGGAAATGATCTTGCCACTTGTGGAATTCGGCGACTCCCCCGTTCCTGCGTTCCGCGCAATTCGGAGCTCATAGAGCCAGGGCATGCCAACTGGCCTGCAGTTTCGCCTCTTCGGGCGCTGCAGGCCGTTTCTCTAGGGCCCGATGTTTTCGCAGGTCAGGACAGCTTCTAGATCGGACTGCCAGGGGGCTGGCAGGCGACGCCTGGTGGATCAAGCCGGGTGCCACGATAGAGGGGCGGAGCCCTGCTCGGCACAGGAGTCGCCGATTTGCCCTGGAGTATATGGTTTTGCTCGGTCGCGATTCGCCGCATTGCTGGAACCTCGGCACACATCGACACCGCTCTGACCTGGGCGTTTCTCTATGCCTAGAGAAACGCCCCACCAGGCCCCTCGGGAGCGTCTCCGCAGGTCAGGGGCCTATCGTTACTCTAGGCGCGTCGAATTACGCGGAACGCAGGCCGTTTCCTGATGCCGTGTGAAGGCTTCGGTATGACTGTGTTTTTGCGGGGCGGGGCGCCAACAATCGCCTACGCGCGGTAAGTTTCTGGCCATGCCACGTGGACGTCACCGCCATTCCCCGCCTTTGCACAGGCTGCTGCCTCCCACGGCGATCGCAGGCGTTTCCCTTGTCTGCGCCTTCGGCCCCTGGGTGTTCACGGAGCCGACGCTGCTCCGAGTTCTGGCCGCGGCCGCCGCGGCGACGGCGATCGTCGGCGCGGTCGTGATGCGCCATTGGGACATCCAGGCCGGCAAACAGGTCGCCGACCTCACGCGCGCGCGTGCCGGTGACGAGTGGCGCTTCGAGGAACGCGTCGCCGAGTTGGAGAGCGACCTCGACGAATCGCGTGAGTTGCGGGTCAAGCTGGAGCAGCGGCTGCGGGCCAAACGCACCGAACTGGCGGGCCTGCGCAACGAGCACGCCGCGCTGCTGCGCCGCTACGCCACCGCCGAGACCGAGCGCGCCAGCGCCCTGGAAGGCCGCCGTCTCCTCGAGATAGAGGCCGCGCCCACCCCGGCGCTGCCGGCCGCCCGCGCGGCACAGGACGATATTCAGGCGCCGGACGACGGCGAGGCCAAGGAGACGGCCGAGTCGACCGAGGCCGAGTCGACCGAGGCCGTCGTCGAGTCCGACGAGTCCACCGAGGTCGTCGGGTCCGACGGGTCCGACGAGTCCGCGGACGAGGAGCCGAAGGCTCCAGCGGCCTTCTCCCCCGAGGGGTCCAAGCTGTTCCTGCGGGCGCAGGCGGCCCTCGCGCGGTTCGACGTCGACGGCGTCAAGGCGGCGCGGAGCGAGGACCCTGCCGACGCCGAGGCGGAGGCCGCTCAGGAGGACGAAGTACGGGGGAAGCCCGAGGCGGTCGACGAGCACGCGCGCGCGGCCGCCCCCCACCACCAGGCCGCCGAGGACGACGAGACCCCGCAGGACACGGGCCCGGCGAACGAGGCCCCCGCCGCGCAGGCTCCCGCCCAGGAGACCGACGACGTGGAAGCGGACGCTCCTGAGGCGGCCCCGGCCACCGCGAAGGCGGGTGCCGCCGACGCCGGAACCGTGCTGCCCGAGCCGCCCCTGGACCGCGGCCCCGGTGGCGCCCCGGTCACCGCACCCGCCCCCGCCGCCGCCCGGGCCGCGGCGCTCGTCCGCCGTCCCGCGGCTTCCGTGCAGCGCCCCTCCGGTCACTTCGCCGTGCCGACCGCCGTCGCCTACGTACCGGCCGCGCAGCCCCTGCGGCGGCCGACGGCCGAGGGCGGGTTCGACTTCTTCGGCACGAAGAGCGCGTCGACGTCAGAGGCTCTGGAGGCGGTCCAGAACGAGGACCTCGCCGACGTCGTCGGCCAGGAGGCCCTCGCACTGCACAAGGCCGAGTCCGAGGCGGAGTTCAAACCGCTGGACGAGGCGTCGCGCGGGGTGGGCCAGGTCATCGACCTGACCGCCCACGACGAGACCGAGCAGATCGACCTCCAGGGCCTGCGCAGCGCCGTCTCCTGACGCGCTACGCCATCCACCGGTCGGGCCGGGCGTCCAGGCGCCCGGTCCTCGACCGCTCCGCCTGGCCCCGGAGCAGCTCCGCGGCCTCCTGTGCGTCCCGCAGCCGGGCTGTGACCGTCTTGTCGGCCCCCGTGTCCACATGGACGTCCGCGAGGCGCCAGAGACGCTGCCAGGGACCTTGCGTCAGCCGTACGCTCTGCACCTTCGCGTGCGGCACGAGCGACAGCCTCCGCCGCAGCAGTCCGTGCCGGGAGGCGAACGCCGCGTCCGTGACGGCGATTCCGTAGCCCCGCCACCACATCGGCACACACCGCCCGGCCCGGCGCGGCGGACGCGACAGCGAGACCTCGGCCGGGACGGTCACTCCGGGCAGCACGCGCGCGACGACGCCCTCCGCGGCCTCGCGAGGGGCGACCGGCACGAGCACCGAGTTCGCGGAGCCGGCGACGTCCAGCTCGACGCGCACCCAGCCGAGCCGGCGCCACAGCAGCGGCTGGACGATCCGCACGGTCTGCACGCGGCCGGGCGGCACCGTCTCGTGCGTACGGTCCAGCAGCCCGTGGTCGATCCGCAGCCCGTCAGGCGACTCGCCCACCGTCCAGTCGTACTCGCCGACGAACCGGCCCACGCTGCTCGCGCCCGCCGCGCCGAGCAGCGGCACGCCGGTCGCGAGGACCGTCCACACGCTGTGGGTGGCCAGCCACAGCACGGGCGGCACGACGAGCGCGGCGGCGAGCGAGCCCCAGGTCGCGCCGGTCAGCACCAACGCGAGCGCGAGTTTGCGCGCCGGCACGCGCAACAGCTCACGCGCGGGTGCTTCCCCGACTTCGTGCGCCGTCTCCGGCGCGAAACCGGCCGCCCGCGCGAGCAGCTCCGCCCGTAGCGTGCGGGCGTCCTCCTCGCCCAGGAAGGCGAGTTCGTCCTTCTTCTCGGCGCCGACCACGTCCAGGCGGAGCTTGGCGACGCCCGCGATCCGGGCCAGCAGCGGCTGACCGACGTCGATCGCCTGGATGCGCTCCAGCCGGATGTGCGCGGTGCGCCGGAACAGCAGCCCGGTCCGGATGCGCAGCTCGCTGTCCGTCACCGCGAAGTGGGTGAACCACCAGGTCAGGAAGCCGTAGAGGGAAGCGGCGGGGACGACGACGGCGAGCGCGATCAGCAGGGTGGTCGTGGTCAGCCGGGTCAGCTGTTCCTGCGCCTGGTTCGGGTCGTGGACGGCCCACCCGACGAGAACCGCGATGGGCGCCCAGGCGCGCCGGAACGGCGTCACGGGATGCAGCCGGCGTTCGGTCACCGGCCGCTGCGGTCGGGCGGCGGGCCCCTCGGGCCCGCCTTCAGGCGCGTCTGGCAGGTCCGGTACGCCGCTCTCGACGCCCGGGGTGGTCACAGCCCCGCCGATCGGGCCTCGCCGAGCTCGGTGAGCCGGTCGCGCAACCGTTCCGCCTCGGCCGGTTCGAGGCCCGGGATGGTCGCGTCGGTGGCGGCGGCCGCGGTGTGCAGCTGGACGCTGGCCAGCCCGAAGTGGCGCTCCACGGGACCGGAGGCGACCTCGACGAGCTGCATGCGCCCGTACGGCACGACGGTCTCCTCGCGCCACAGCACTCCCCGGCTGATCAGCAGGTCGTCGGCGCGCTCGGCGTACCGCCAGGAGCGCCAGTTGCGGCCGAGCAGCACCCAGCCCCAGCCGATGCCGGCCAGCGGCAGCAGTGCGAACGCGGCCCACGCGGGGCCGGCCAGCAGGCCGAGCAACACTCCGATGCCGACGGCCGCCAGCCCCAGCCACACCACCAGCAACAGCCGTCGCATCCGCAGCAGCCCTCGCGGCAGCCCCGTCCACACCGGTCCGGCCCCTGCCGTCTCCACGCCCGCCGGGCTCCCCGTTTCCATACGGCCAGCGTACGTAGGAGAGACTGTTGCCCATGACTCCTATGACGGAGACCACGGTCGGGATCGGCGGTGCCGCGGAGAGCACCGACATGGTGCTCAACATCGGCCCCCAGCATCCCTCCACGCACGGCGTGCTGCGGTTGCGGCTCGTCCTGGACGGCGAGCGCATCCGGCACGCGGAGCCGGTGATCGGCTACATGCACCGCGGCGCGGAGAAGCTGTTCGAAGCGCGCGACTACCGCCAGATCGTCATGCTGGCCAACCGTCACGACTGGCTGTCGGCGTTCTCCAACGAGCTGGGCGTGGTCCTCGCGGTGGAGCGGATGCTCGGCATGGAGGTCCCCCCGCGCGCGGTGTGGACCCGCACGCTGCTCGCCGAGCTGAACCGGGTCCTCAACCACCTGATGTTCCTTGGGTCCTACCCCCTGGAGCTGGGCGGCATCACACCGGTCTTCTACGCCTTCCGCGAGCGCGAGGTGCTCCAGAACGTCATGGAGGAGGTCTCCGGCGGGCGTATGCACTACATGTTCAACCGCGTCGGCGGCCTGAAGGAGGACCTGCCGGCCGGTTGGTCCACACGTGCGCGTGCCGCCGTGGCTGCCGTGCGCTCCCGCATGGACGTCTTCGACGACCTCGTGCTCGGCAACGAGATCTTCCGGGGACGCACGCGGGACGTGGGCACCCTCGCGCCGGAGCACGTCCACGCGTACGGCGTGAGCGGGCCGATCGCGCGCGGCTCGGGCGTCGACTTCGACCTGCGCCGCGACGAGCCCTATCTCGCGTACGGGGAGCTCCAGGACACCCTGAAGGTGGTGACCCGGACCGAGGGCGACTGCCTCGCCCGCTTCGAGTGCCTCCTGGAACAGACGCACAACGCGCTCGACCTCGCGGACGCCTGCCTGGACCGCCTCGCGGACCTGCCGCCCGGCCCGATCAACCAGCGGCTCCCGAAGGTCCTCAAGGCGCCGGAGGGGCACACGTACGCGTGGACCGAGAACCCTCTCGGCATCAACGGCTACTACCTCGTCAGCAAGGGCGAGAAGACGCCGTACCGGCTGAAGCTGCGCTCCGCGTCGTACAACAACATCCAGGCGCTCACCGAACTGCTCCCGGGCACGCTCGTCGCGGACATGGTGGCGATCCTGGGGTCGATGTTCTTCGTGGTGGGAGACATCGACAAGTAGGCGCCAGGCGCTGCATGCAGGCGCGCTGCACGCGGGCGCCACACGTCGGCGTCACGGGTCGGTGTCGGCGAGTGGGTCCGGAACTCCCACCGGCTGGAGCAGCCAGCCGAAGTCGCCGAGTCCGCCCGGCGCGGTGAGCTCGGCGGCCTCCCCGGCATTCGCGAGGGCGCGCACATAACCGGCGGGGTCCGTGGAGGCGAGCGCGAGCGGGGGGCGTGCGCCCGCGATGCCCAGGGCGCGCAGGGCGGCGCGCTGGGTGAGCAGGCGCGCGGGCAGGCCCGACTCGCCGGCTTCCGTGCCACCCGCCGCCGCGCACGCGTCCAGCGCGACGTGGGCCGTGATGTCGCAGGTCCCGTCCGGCACGGGGGCCGTCTCGCGGCCCTCCCGGAAGCCGGTGAGCGTGCCGAACGGGGGGCGTGCGCCCGCCGAGTGCGCGTAGTCCACCGCGACCGCGAGCCCCCGTACGACGCACGCTACGGCGGACGCCCACGCCGTGTCCCGGGGGAGTCCGATCTCCGCCCGCAGCCCCTCCTCGCCGGCCAGCGGCCACCACCGCGCGAGCCACCGCGCCTGCGGGCCCGACACCGGCTCCCCGAGCCGCTCGGCCCCGTCGTCCCGGACGAGCACCAGCCGAGCCACCCCCGCGGAGTCGACCTCCGCGACCTCGACGGGGACGTTGTCCAGCCACTCGTTGGCGAACAGCAGCCCGGTGACCTCTCGCGGGGGCTCGGACAGCCACTCGATCCGGTGAGCTAGGCCCTCGGGGCGGCCGGCGATCTCGACGGCGTACGCGCGTGTGCGTGCGGCCACGTCGGCGGGGAGCGCGGCCAGGACCGCGGTGACCAGTTCGCCCCGGCCGGCGGCCATGTCGACGAAGTCGAGCGACGCGGGCCCGCCCAGAGCCTCGTCGACCCGGCACAGCAGCCGGGCCACGGCCGCGGCGAAGAGCGGCGAGGCGTGCACGGACGTACGGAAGTGTCCGGCAGGGCCCTCGGCCCGCCGGTAGAAGCCGCCTGTGCAGCCTGTGCAGCCTGTGCAGCCTGTGCCGCCTGTGCCACCTGTACTGCTCGGACCGTCCGTGCCGTCCGTGCCGTCCGTGCCGTCCGTGCCGTCCGTGCCGTCCGTGCCGTCCGTGCCGTCCGTGCCGTCCGTGCCGTCCGTGCCGTCCGTGCCGTCCGTGC